>JBEGPO010000100.1:0-16396 GCA_041181465.1 Actinomycetota bacterium
TTATTGCGTTTTATGAAACTTTTTGCGTATTCTGGCACGATGAACATGTCCCCAACCCTGGGCCGGCGAATCCGGCACTTCCGCCAGCGCGCGAATCTGACGCTCGATGCCCTGAGTGACAAGGTGGGTTTGTCAGGAAGTCAACTCTCGATTATCGAGAACGGCAAGCGTGAGCCCAAGATTGGGCTCGTCACCGCGGTCGCCGCAGCCCTCGGGGTCAGTGTTGCGACACTCCTCGAGACCGGGGCGCCTGACGAGCGCAGCGCAAAAGAGCTCGAGCTCGACGAACTGCAACACTCGGCGCTCGCTACTCGATTGGGAATTCCGTCGACTCGTGTCGGTAAGACCATGACCGACGAGACGCTCGACGCGCTTCTGGGTTTGCACCGCGAGATTGTGCGACGCGAAACGACCGCGATCGCGACCCCGGAGGAAGCGCGCCGTGCAAACACCGAACTGCGGCGTGCGATGCGCGACATCAACAATTACCGCCCGGACCTCGAGGCGATTGGCCAAGATCTGTCAGACCAGGTTGGTCACACCACGGGCGCTCTCACTCACCGCGAGATGAGCCAAATGGCGGAGCGCCACGGGCTTGACATCATTTACGTGGATGACCTACCAGAATCCGCGCGCAGCATCACCGATTGGGCGAACGGCCACGTCTACCTACCGCCCGCGTCGATCCCCGGTGGACACGGTCTTCGATCGATGGCGATCCAGTCGATTGCCCACCGAATCCTTGGTCATGACATCCCCTCGAGCTATTCGGAGTTTCTGAAGCAACGTCTCGAAATCAACTATGTGGCCGCCGCCGCCATCATGCCGGGTCGTCAAGCAGTCGAATTCCTGTCCAAAGCGAAGTCCGAGCGCAACATTGCCGTCGAAGATTTCCGCGACGCGTTCGGGGTGACGCACGAATTCGCGTCGATGAGATTTACCAACCTCGCGACCAGCCATCTCGACATTCCGGTCCACTTTCTGCGCGTCGGCGATGACGGCGCGGTGCACAAGGCATACGAAAACGATGGACTTCCGATTCCAACCGACGTGACGGGCGCTGTCGAGGGGCAGCGGCTCTGTCGGCAGTGGAGCGCTCGGGTCGCCCTTGCACGAGTTAATCGCACCACCGAATACCACCAGTACAGCGACACCCCCGATGGCACGTTTTGGGAATCCTCTCAAACGGGCTCGGGAGTCGACGGCAGTTTCTCGATCACAGTCGGAGTTCCCTTCGCCGACTCGAAGTGGTTCCGCGGACGAGACACCGCCGATCGCAAGGTCTCGACCTGCCCCGACCCGACATGCTGTGTGTTGCCGACCGACGAACTCACCGCGAAATGGTCAGGAAACACGTGGACGAGCGCGGCGATGCACTCGCAGGTGCTCACGCCACTTCACCGAGGAAGCTTCCCGGGGGTGGACGATCGGGCGGTGTTTGAATTCCTCGAGCGGCACTCTGCGCAGTAGTACGCTGGTCGAACAAGCCCCTTTAGCTCAGTGGATAGAGCGTCTACCTCCGGCGTAGAAGGTCGCAGGTTCGAATCCTGTAGGGGGTACCCCTCAACTCACCTGATGAGCGACTTAAGATGGACGTATGAATCCCGACGCGTTGAGCACCGCTATCGCCGAAGCGACGCGCACGGTAATCGGCGCTCGCGATAAGGCGGTCGCAGCGGAAATCACCGACACAATGGTGGCACTCGAGCGCCCCAAGAATCGCGATCACGGTGATTGGGCGACGTCGATTGCGATGAAGGTAGCCACGCGCGTTGATATGAATCCACGTGATGTCGCTGCCGAACTTCACGCGGCGCTCTCGGCGATTGCGGGTATCAAGTCGGTTGATATCGCGGGACCGGGATTCCTCAACATCACGTTGGATGCTGCGGCAGCGGGCGAAATCGCCCGGACCATCGTGACGATGGGCGCAGCCTTTGGCCACAATGACACCCTCGTCGGACAGTCCATCAACCTCGAATTCGTGTCAGCGAACCCGACCGGGCCGCTGCACATCGGTCACACCCGTTGGGCCGGTCTCGGCGATTCGATTGGTCGCGTTCTGAGGGCATCCGGCGCAACGGTCGCCAGCGAGTTTTATATTAATGACGCCGGCGCACAGATGGACGTCTTCGGCGAATCCGTCCTGGCGGCCGCACTCGGCGAACCGGCCCCCGAGAACGGCTATCCGGGCGAATATGTCCAGGAACTTGGTAAAACCGCGCTGGCGCGTCGTCCGGACCTCGCCGATCTGCCCCGCGCCGAGGCCATCGCCATCGCGCGCGACATCGGGTATGAAGTGCAACTTCAGGAAAACAAAGATTCACTCACGCGATTCAACGTCGAGTTCGATGTGTGGTTCAGCGAACGCGACCTGCATGCGGGTGGGGACGAATCGCTCGTCGAAAAGGCGATCGAAAGACTTCGAGCCCAAGGACATGTCTACGACGACGACGACGCGGTGTGGGTTCGAACCACGGACTTCGGTGACGACAAAGACCGTGTGATTCGCCGAGGTAACGGAGTCCATACGTATTTCGCGGCCGATGCCGCGTACTACCTCTCCAAGGGCGACCGCGGCTACCAGCACAAGATCTACCTGCTGGGTGCCGACCATCACGGATATGTTCACCGCCTCAAGGCGCTCGCGGGCGCAGCGGGCGACGACCCGAATAAAGACATCGAAATCCTGATCGGTCAACTCGTGAGCATCAATGGCGCCAAGTTGTCCAAGCGTGCCGGCAACGTTATTGAACTCAACGACCTGCGTGAGTGGCTCGGCACCGACGCGCTGCGGTATTCGCTCGCGCGGTACCCCGCCGATTCGCCGTTGTCGCTTGACCCGGAACTCCTGACCAAGAAGTCGAACGATAACCCCGTGTTCTATGTGCAGTACGCGCATGCTCGAACCTGTGCCGTCGCACGGAACGCGGTCACCGCTGGTGTCGACCGATCGGTGTTCCGTGCCGAACTGCTCGACCACCAGACCGAGGCCGACCTCGCGAACGCGCTTGCCGATTTCCCTCGCATCGTTGCGCAGTCGGCGACCCTTCGCGAACCACACCGCGTCGCCCGATACCTCGAGGAACTCGCGGCCTGCTATCACCGCTGGTACGACAATTGCCGTGTGACGCCGCTCGGTGACGACGAGGTCGACGACGCGCACCGCACGAGACTGTGGCTCAACGATTCCGCCGGCCAGGTTCTGCGAAACGGTCTCGACCTGCTGGGTGTCAGCGCACCGGAGCGCATGTGAGCCAGTTCACGCCAGAACAGAGCGCCGCGATTCGCGCGGAGTTCCCCCAGCTGTCGGAAACCGTCAGTGGGCATCCGCTCGTCTACCTCGACACGGCGGCGACGAGCCTTCGACCGCGAATTGCGGTCGACCTCGAATCTGAATTCGCGCTGCGCCACACCGCCGCGGTCAATCGGGGTGCGCACTCTCTCGCCGGCGAAGCGACCGAGGCCCATGACGATGCACGCGCGTCGATCGCCGCGTTCGTCGGTGCACGACCGAACCAACTCGTCTTCACCTCTAACGCAACGGAGTCGATCAACCTCATCGCTCTCGCCGTTCAATTGGCGTCCGCCGTTGGTGCACCCGCTCGATTTTCTCTCGCCACCGGTGACGAGATCGTGGTGTCCGAAGCGGAACACCACGCGAACCTCATTCCGTGGCAAGAGGTTGCCCGACAGACGGGCGCGGTGATTCGCGTCGCCCCCATCACGGATGGCGGAGAGTTGACGGCCGAGGCCGTGAAATCGGTCATGTCCGACCGTACCCGAATCGTCGCGTTCTCGGCCGTATCCAACGTCCTCGGAATATCGAATCCCGTTCGCGCCATCTCCGACCTCGGCCGGGCCGCTGGTGCGATAGTCGTGGTCGACGCGTGTCAGTCCGCCGCGCACGGACGCCTCGACGTCGAATCGTATGGCGCTGATTTCGTTGTGTTCTCGGCTCACAAAATGTATGGCCCGACGGGAATCGGTGCGTTGTGGGGGACGACGAAAATCCTCGCCGAGATGCCGGTCGTTCTGACGGGCGGCGCCATGATCACGCGCGTCGATTACGACTCGTCCGATTACCTGCCCGCGCCAGCAAAGTTCGAGCCGGGCACCCCGCGACTCACGCAGGCGATTGGATGGGCGGAATCGCTGCGTTACGTCGAGTCGACTGGAGTCGACGCAATCGCCGCTCACGAGGAAGCGCTGGGTGCTGACTTGTTCGCCGGCGTCGCCGACATTCCGAACGTTCGAATCCTGGGCACCGCCGACGCTGTTCACCGCGTCGGTCTTGTCAGCTTTGCCGTCGATGGCGTCCACCCCCACGACGTCGGACAGTACCTCGATTCGCGCGGAATCGCGGCGCGCGTCGGACACCACTGCGCCCAGCCTTTGCATAAACGTCTGGGCGTTGATTCATCGACGCGGTTCTCGCTCGGAATGTATTCGACATCGGACGACGTCGCGCTCGCGCTCGCCGCCCTGGCCGATGTGCGGACCTTCTTCGGGGAGGGCTGATGGAACTCGACGACCTGTACCAGCAGATCATCCTTGACCACAACAAAAAGCGCGCGGGATACGGGCTGCATCCGGGCGGCTTCCCCTCGCACCAGTACAACCCGACGTGCGGGGATGAACTCACGCTCACGGTTCGACTCTCAGAGGACGGCGCCACTATCTCTGCGTTTGAGTGGGAGGGGAAAGGCTGCTCGATTTCGCAAGCGTCGGCGTCGCTCATGACCTCCGAGGCGACGGGGATGTCGGTCATCGAATTCGAGTCGTTCGCGAACGGATTCCGTGACGCGATGCGATCCCGCGGAACAATTGCACTGTCTGAAGACGAGTACGGAGACCTTGCCGCACTATCCGGTGTTTCTAAATTTGTTGCCCGAGTCAAGTGCGCGATGTTGGCGTGGGTCGCCGCCGAGGACAGCCTCATCCTTACCCGCGAGTCGCTAAACTGACTCAATGCCGAGAGCCACGCCCGCGATAAGGAAAACCCCGTGATTGAATATCGAAACCTTCGAATCGCGCTGCTTGGTGCTGGGAGCGTCGGCGCGCAGGTGGCTGACCAGATTCTCAATCACGGTGACGAACTGGCCGCGCGAATTGGTGCTGGAATCGAGTTGATTGGCGTAGCCGTTCGCGACCCGAAATCACAGCGCGCGGTGGACATCCCCGCACACCTCATTACGACGGACGCCGCCGCTCTTGTTCGGCAGGCCGATATTGTTATCGAACTGATGGGTGGCGTCGAGCCCGCGCGAACGCTCATTCTTGACGCGATCAACGCGGGGGCCGACATCGTCACCGCGAACAAAGCGCTGCTTGCGCACCACAGCACCGAGATTTTTGAGGCCGCCTCCCAGGTTGGTGCGCAGGTCTATTACGAAGCGGCCGTTGCCGGGGCGATTCCGATTATCCGTCCGCTTCGCGATTCTCTGGCCGGCGACCGGGTGACGCGAATCCTCGGAATCGTGAACGGGACGACCAACTTCATCCTCGATCGCATCGACACGCTGGGCGAATCGATGGAGGACTCGCTCGCGATGGCGAAGAAGCTCGGATATGCCGAAGAGGACAGCAGTGCGGACGTCGAAGGATACGACGCGGCTCAAAAGGCGTCGATCCTCGCGTCTCTTGCTTTCCACACTCATGTGCCGATTGACCTCGTCTATCGCGAAGGAATCACCGAAATCACTCGCGACCAGGTATCTGCCGCCAGGCAAGCCGGTTACGTCGTGAAGCTCCTCGCAATCTGCGAGCGGGTTGTTTCGGCGGACGGCACCGAGGGCGTCAGCGCTCGTGTTTACCCAGCAATGGTTCCCGACACCCACCCGCTCGCGGCCGTGCACGGAGCGAACAACGCGGTCTTCGTCGAGGCGGAACTCGCTGGTCCTCTCATGTTCTACGGCGCGGGCGCCGGCGGAGTTCAGACCTCGTCGGCCGTCCTGGGTGACCTCGTTTCCGCCGCGCGTCGCCATGTCATCGGTGGGCCCGGCGTCGCTGAAAGCACGCACGCCACCTTCCCCATCGTGCCGATCTCGGGAATCCGCACCCGGTATCACATCGCGCTCGAGATTACCGATGCGCCCGGTGTGCTTGCGGATATTGCGTCGCTCTTCGCCACTCACGGCGTCTCGGTTGAGTCGGTCGAGCAAAAAGTCACCAGCGTCGATGGGCAAGCGGCCACCGCTACGCTGGTTATTGGAACTCACGAGGCAATCGAAGCGGATCTTGCCGCGACGGTGGACGCCCTCGAGGCGTCGGCCGTTGTCCAACGCGTCGCGGGAGTAATTCGAATGGAAGGTCTGTAATGGCTCATCAGTGGCGAGGCGTCCTTCACGAATATCGTGATCGCCTTGATGTTTCGGACAAGACTCCCATTATTTCTCTGGGCGAGGGCGGAACACCACTTATTTATGCGCCGGCACTGTCTGACCGCACGGGGGCGAAGGTTTATGTCAAATACGAGGGAATGAACCCGACCGGATCGTTCAAAGACCGCGGAATGACGATGGCAATTTCGAAGGCGATGGAGGCGGGTGCAAAGGCTGTCATCTGCGCATCGACGGGCAACACGTCAGCAGCCGCAGCGGCCTATGCCGCGCACGCGGGAATCACGGCAGCAGTGCTTGTTCCCGAGGGCAAAATTTCGATGGGCAAGTTGAGCCAGGCCGTGGCGCACAATGCCGAGATCTTGCAGTTGCAGGGGAACTTTGATGACTGCCTCGACATCGCGAGGGACCTCGCCGCGAACTACCCCGTTCACCTCGTCAACTCGGTCAACAACGACCGAATAGAAGGTCAAAAGACGGCCGCCTACGAGGTTGTCGAGGTTCTTGAGCGCGCACCTGATTTCCACTTCATCCCGGTTGGCAACGCGGGCAACTACACCGCCTACCACCGCGGATATCGCGAGGAGATTGCGCGCGGAGCGACCGATGTGTTGCCGCGCATGTTCGGTTTCCAGGCGGCGGGTTCGGCACCGCTCGTGATTGGTGAGCGCGTGAAGAACCCCGAAACAATCGCCACCGCGATTCGAATCGGAAACCCCGCATCGTGGGATTTGGCGATTGCCGCTCACGAAGACTCGGACGGATATTTTGGTGCCATCAGCGACGCCGACATCCTCGCCGCACAGCGAATCCTGTCAGCCGAGGTTGGAATCTTCGTCGAGCCAGCATCGGCCGCGTCGGTTGCGGGGCTCCTCGAACGGGCCGAAGCCGGCATCATCCCGAAGGGTGCGATTTGCGTGCTGACGGTAACGGGACACGGGCTCAAAGACCCGCAGTGGGCGCTCAAGCGTCCGGACGGAACCGAAGCGATGCCGCAGGTCGTTCCCGTGGACGTCGACGAAATCGCTGGTGTGCTCGGTCTCGTGAAGGGTGCATGATGTCGTCAACCGTTCCCGTCGGACGATCCGTTCACGTCAAAGTCCCCGCCACTACGGCGAACCTTGGTCCAGGTTTTGACACTCTTGGAATAGCGCTGTCTCTGTATGACGAACTGACGGCGACCGTGCTTGGCGCTGGTGCCACGCGAGTCACCGTTCGGGGCGTTGGCGACGGCACCGTCGCGACGGACGACACCAATCTGGTTGTTCAATCGATGGCGGCGACGTTCTCACATTTCGGAGTACCTGTGCCGATTGTTGAACTGGTGTGCGACAACCGAATCCCACACGGTCGTGGAATGGGGTCCTCGGGAGCCGCGATTGTCGCCGGAATCATGGTGGCAAAGGGTCTGCTCGACGGCATTGTTGACATCGACGCTCAGGGTCTTCTCGACATCGCAACGGAAATGGAGGGACACCCCGACAACGTTGCGCCCGCTCTGTTCGGCGGTTTGTCGATCGCCTGGATGACATCGGTGGGTCCCCAACACAAGAAACTGACCGTTCACCGCGGGGTCTCGCTGTTGGTTGCCGTTCCTCGCGACCTGACGATGAGCACCAAAGTTGCCCGAGACCTTCAGCCCGACACGGTTCCCCACGAGGATGCGGTTTTCAACGTGTCTCGCTCGGCGCTTCTCATCGCGGCCCTCCTGCAGAGCCCCGAACTGTTGCACGCGGCAACAGAGGACAAACTTCACCAGGAGTATCGAGCGGAGGCGATGCCAGAAACGATCGCGTTGATTCGCCGTTTGCGCGACGAGGGTTTTGCCGCGGTGGTGTCGGGAGCCGGGCCGTCGGTCCTCGTCCTCACCGACGATCCGCTCGAACGCGCGCGCGCCGCTCGCATCATCGACGCCTCGAAAGACACAACGTGGGAATGCCTCATGCTCGCCGTTGACTTTAAGGGTGCTACAGTTGGACTACTGCCCGATGGAGACGGTCTCTAACCGAATCCCGAGCAGGTTTCGAATCACCTCACCGAATATCGCGTTGTGCGATTGCTCACGGTGGCGTGACACATTAAGGAGTAATCAATGGATAACGAAATAACAGATGTACCCACCACTGACGGTGCAGAAGCGCCAGCGCGAAAGCGTGCACCGCGACGGGCAACCAAGAAGTCCGCTGACGCGCCGGTAGAGGTCGTCACACAGGACGCCCCCATTGCAGAGTCGGCACCCGATTCGGGGGAAGCAGCTGCAGACGGTGATTCACCCGCTGGCCGCCGCACCCGTGGTCGTGGTCGCGGCCGCAGCGCCGCTGGGGCAACCGCCGATGCCGAGACATCGGACCATGGAGATTCCACGGATTCTGATGATGCTCAGGCGGACAACGGGCGCAGTCGCCAGCGCAACCGCAAGCGCGGCCGTGGACGCGACGATGAATTCGACGGCGTGAGCGATGACGACGTGCTCATCCCCGTCGCCGGAATCTTGGACATTCTTGACAATTACGCGTTCGTCCGAACCGCGGGTTACCTTGCCAGCCCCGCTGACATCTATGTCGCGCTCGGTCAAGTGAAAAAGTACAACCTCCGCAAGGGTGACGCGATCGTCGGCGCAATTCGCCAACCTCGTGATAATGACTTCCAGAACCGCCAAAAGTACAACGCACTCGCAACGATCGACTTCGTGAACGGGGCAGCACCCGAGGAGGCGGTCGTTCGCGACGAATTCAACGACCTCGTTGCGGTTCACGCGAGCGAGGGACTGGGATTGAGCGGTCGTTTTGGCTCGGTCAAAAAGGGCGACCGCGTTCTCGTCGACGCTGCTGCCGGCCCGGCTCGTACCGCTGTGATTCGTGACCTCGCTGCCGAAATTTCGGGCAGCGCAACGGACGCCCACCTCATGGTGGTCGTCTCCGAGGGCTTGCCCGAGGACGTGACGGCGCTCAGCCGTGGCGTTCGCGGAGAGGTCAGCGCCTCGTCGTACGACCGCCACGCGGACGAACACGTGACCGTAGCCGACCTCGCGATCGCGCGGGCCAAGCGCCTCGTCGAAAAGGGACACCACGTTGTCGTCCTCATCGACTCGATGACCCGTGTCGCCAAAAACCAGATGGCGGTTATTCAGGGGTCACGCCCCCTCGGTGATGGAGCGGTCGACGCCGCCGTGTTTTCGGCCACCAAGCGGCTTTTCGGGGCCGGGCGCGCGCTCGAGACGGGCGGCTCGCTCACGGTCATCGCGACAATCGATCACCAGACCGACGGATTCCCCGGTGCGGTTCGAGACGAGTTACTCGATATTGCCACCGCCGTGGTCACCCTCTAAGGGTTCCCATGCTCGAATCAATCGACGGTCTCGTCGCGGAACATGCCGCTCTTCAGGTGGAACTCGCCGATTCGGCGATTCACACGAATCCGGCGCGCGCCAAGAAACTCAATCGTCGATATTCGGAATTGAACCAGATCGTTACAACGCACGAGGCGTTGTCTGCAGCCCGCGATGATCTTGCGGCGGCGAGGGAACTTGCCAAGGATGACGAGGTCTTTGCTGCTGAAATCGCGCCGATGGAAGCGAGCGCTGTGGAACTCGAAGAAAAACTTCGTCGGTTGCTCATCCCCCGCGACCCCGACGATGGACGAGACGTCATTATGGAAATCAAGGGAGGCGAGGGCGGTGCGGAAAGCGCGCTGTTCGCCGCCGACCTGCTTCGTATGTACACCCAGTACGCCGACAGCCGTGGTTGGCGCGTCGAAATTCTCGACAGCACCGATAGCGACCTCGGTGGCTTTAAAGACGTTCAGATCGCAATAAAAGCCAACGCCACTGACCCCGCCAACGGCGCGTGGGCAAAGCTCAAATACGAAGGCGGGGTTCACCGCGTTCAGCGTGTTCCCGCGACCGAGGCGCAGGGACGAATCCACACCTCGACGACGGGTGTGCTTGTCTTTCCCGAGGTTGACGAACCCGAAGAGGTCGCGATCAGCCCGAATGACATCCGTGTCGATGTCTTCCGCTCGGGTGGGCCTGGCGGCCAGTCGGTCAACACGACCGACTCGGCTGTTCGAATCACGCACCTCGCCACGGGAATCGTCGTGTCGTGTCAGAACGAAAAGAGCCAAATCCAGAACAAGGAATCGGCGATGCGCGTTTTGCGTGCGCGCCTTCTCGCGCGTCAGCAGGAAGAACGCGATGCCGTAGCGAGCGACGCCCGCAAGAGCCAGATTCGCGGGATGGACCGCTCAGAGCGAATTCGCACATACAACTTCCCCGAGAACAGAATTGCGGATCACCGCACGGGTTACAAGTCGTACAACCTCGATCAGGTGATGAACGGCGCGCTGGAACCGATCATTGACTCGTGTATCGCTGTCGACGAAGAGGCGCAATTGAAAGCGCTCTCGGAGTCCTCCGGCTCGTGACCTCGGTCGGCGAGATCGTTGCCGCTCTCGCGGAGCGGTTCGACCGTGCCGGCATCGCCTCTGCTCTCGCGGACGCCGAACTCGTCGTCGGTCATGTCGCCGGTTGGACCCGCGGCGAGGTGGCCACCAAGACGTTCATGGGTGTCGAACTGGACGAGGCGTCGGCACGGGAAATCGACGTCATCGCAACACGCCGCGAATCCCGTGAACCACTTCAACACATCACAGGGGAATCACCTTTTCGTCACCTCGTTCTCGCCGTCGGTCCGGGGGCCCTCATCCCGCGACCCGAAACCGAACTGGTCGCCGAATGGGCGATCGACGCGCTCCGGCAAGTTCCGTCACCCAGGCCTCGTGCCGTCGATCTGGGGACAGGAACAGGAGCCCTCGCCCTTGCACTGGCAACCGAGGTTCCCAACGCCGAAGTGTTTGCCATTGAACTGTCGACTGCCGCGGCTGAATGGGCAGAGCGCAACATCGCGCGATACGGAGACGAGCGAGTGACACTGGTGGTTGGTGACGCAGCGAGCGCGCTGCCGGAACTTGACGGCACCATCGATGTCGTCGTTGCGAATCCGCCGTATATTCCTGACTCCGACAAACCCGCAGACATCGAAGTGCTGGGGTACGACCCCGAGATCGCGCTGTTCGGCGGGGAGGACGGACTTCGAGACATTCGCACGTTCATCGCCCGTGCCGCCCTTCTCTTGCGTCCCGGCGGCACGCTCGTCGTCGAGCACGGTGACGGGCAGGGAGAGGCCGTCAGAGCCATTGCCAAAGAAGCTGGCTTCTCGATGACGACCACCCACACCGACCTTCTCCAACGCGAACGAGCCCTCACCGCGGTCCGCTAGACGCTCATGGCTAAACTGTCTGGGATGGGGACTATCTATAACTGCCTCGATACGAGCGAGGCCTTGACGGGACTGCGATTGGCCAGACAGGCCATTGGTCGCGGCGACCTCGTCGTTCTCCCCACCGACACGGTCTACGGAGTCGCTGCTGACGCCTTCAATCCTGCCGCTGTCCAGAAGTTGCTCGACGCAAAGGGTCGTGGCCGCCAGTCTCCGCCCCCCGTTCTTGTGCCGGGATTCGACACGGTGACAGCATTAGCCGAGCACATTACGCCCGAGGTAAAAAAACTTGCCGACGCATTCTGGCCAGGGGGATTAACAATCATTGTCTCGGCACGATCCACCCTTGCGTGGGACCTGGGTGAGACGAACGGAACGGTCGCCCTGCGAATGCCCGACCACGCACTCGTGCGGGAATTTTTGAGTGAGACCGGGCCTCTCGCCGTATCGAGCGCAAACCTGACCGGGAAGCCCGCCGCCCTGACGGCAACCGAAGCGTTGGATCAATTGGGCGATCGAGTCGCTGTTTATCTCGACGCGGGCGAGTCGTCGGGATCGCGCGTTGGCTCCACCATCGTTGACGCGACACCGACACGTGATGGGCAGCCCGTTCGTATTTTGCGCGAAGGCACGATTTCGCGGGACGCGGTTCGTGATGTGCTCGGAGCAATTGCCGAGGACGGCGCATGAACTATCTCATCATCGGGTTCGTCGCGGCGATCATTTCGTTTGTCGGTTCCCACGCGCTTCTTCGCCTAAGTCACCGCTTCACGATTTATCCCGGCATCCGCGACCGCGACGTCCACACGACACCGACACCTCGTCTTGGCGGTGTTGCCATCGTCCTCGGTCTCGGTGCCGCCCTCATCGTCGCGGCGTTCCTCCCTGTGTTTGGTCCAGTTTTCGTCAACATCATGCCCGTCATCGGAATCGGAATCGGCATTGTTCTCATGGCGGTGGTCGGAGTCATCGACGACCTCATCGACCTCAACTGGCTCGTCAAACTTGGCGCCCAACTGATTGCCGCCGTCGTACTCGCGTGGAGCGGTGTGCAAATAGTAAGCCTGCCGTTCAGCGGAATTTTGTTGCTTTCGCCGACAATGTCGCTCGTGCTCACCGTTTTTGCGGTTGTGCTGGTGATGAACGCCATCAACTTCATTGACGGACTCGACGGATTGGTCGCCGGCGTCACCCTGATTGCCGGTGCGGTGTTCTTCATCTACTCCTACATCCTCGCCACCGGTCCTGGCGAGACAAGTTACTTCAACCTCTCAACTCTCCTGACCGCCGCGCTCTGTGGTGCCCTCATCGGATTCCTTCCGGTCAACTGGCATCCCGCCAAGATGTTCATGGGGGACTCCGGTGCGCTCGTCATCGGCCTCGTCCTTGCCGCGTCGACCATTTCGGTCACCGGACAGGTTGACCCAACCCGCATCGACCCGGGACAATTTGTTCCCGCCTTCATTCCGCTCGCACTTCCGCTCGCCGTGCTCGTGGTTCCGCTCGTCGACTTCATCCTCGCGGTCACCCGACGAATTCTCGGTGGCCGTTCGCCGTTCGCTGCTGACCGAAAGCATCTTCATCACCGCCTGCTCGATATGGGACACACACACTTCCGAGCGGTTTTGATTTTGTATGCGTGGACCGTTGTCGCGGCCGTCGGTGCTCTGCTCTTCATGTTTGTCGATGCAATCGTTGCGACAGGGATTGTTGCCGCTGGGCTCATCGTGACCACCATCCTGACCATCGCACCGCTCGGTCGCGACAAGCCCATCAACCTGTTCGGCGATATTGTGGAGGACACCCATGAGTAGTGCAGTTCAACTCGCGGCGAAAGCGTTACGCTCCGCGCTTCTGTTTGGAGGAGTTGCGTCTCTCGGTATCGCGCTGGTCGGTGGTGCAATCGGTTATTCGTTGGTCGGATCAGCAGGGATATGGAGCGCGCTGGTTGGAAGCGCCGTTGCGTTCGTGTTCATGGGAATTACCGCGGGAAGCATCCTCGTTGGCCAGAAGGCGAGCGGCGGCACCATCGCCTCTGGGCTTTTTTTCGGCATTGTTCTTGGTTCGTGGCTTCTGAAATTTGTCCTCTTTCTCGTGGTCGCTTTTGGCATCCGAAATTCCGATGCACTGGACCCGGTTATCGCGTTCAGTTGCGTCATCGCGGCGGTGCTCGGAGCTCTCGCGAGTGACGTTGTAGCCATCTCTAGGGCTCGTGTTCCCATAGTCGACATGGTGTAGGCTCGACACTAAATGAGCCCATGCAGCGCGGGGTAGCGCTCGACTCAAGGAGATGACGTGAACGGACTGAACGGCCTCGTTCTGTCTGAAGGCATCACCTTTCACGCTCCGTCCATTACCGAATTTTTCCCCGCCGCAATTTTCTTCGAGGGAACTCCCTTTGAGATGAACCGCATCATGATCATTCGCATGATCATGGTCGTCCTCCTTGTCGTAATCTTCTGGCTCGGAACGCGCAAAATGTCGCTCGTGCCCGGTCGATTCCAGGGGGCCATCGAGATGGGCCTCGACCTCGTTCGGGTCAACATCGCAGAGGACCTTTTGGGCAAAAAGGACGGCCGACGTTTCCTACCAATCCTCACGACGATTTTCTTCCTCGTGTTGTTCCTCAACATCACGGGAATCGTTCCGGGCTTCAACATCGCCGGGTCATCCGTTATCGGAATTCCGCTCGTGCTCGCGGTCGTGTCGTACATCACGTTTATTTATGCCGGACTGAAAAAACACCCCGGCGCTTTCCTCAAGAACTCGCTCTTTCCGTCCGGTGTGCCGAAGGCGTTCTACATCGTTGTCACGCCGATCGAATTGTTGTCGACGTTCGTTCTTCGTCCCGTCACGCTGACGCTCCGACTCCTCATGAACATGATCGTCGGCCACCTTCTTCTCGTCCTGCTTTTCTCCGCAACGCACTTTTTCGTACTCGGCGTCGGGCAGTGGTACGGCTATGTTGGTGGGGCGGGAACGCTCGCGTTTGGCATCGCTTTTTCGCTCTTTGAAATCTTGGTCGCTGTCCTTCAGGCCTACGTTTTCACACTCTTGACCGCTGTCTACCTCCAGCTCGCGCTGGCGGAAGAACACTAACCACAACGACCCATCCGGGTCACAACGGAAGGAAACACCATGGTTCTCGCAGAGATCACGGGAAACATCGCAACCGTCGGCTACGGTCTCGCAGCCATCGGACCCGCAATTGGCGTGGGTATCGTCGTCGGAAAGACGATCGAGTCGGTTGCACGTCAGCCCGAACTTCAGGGTCGCCTCACGGTCCTCATGTACATCGGTATCGCGTTCACCGAGGCACTAGCCTTCGTCGGTATCGCAACCGGCTTCATCTTCGTATAGTCACGATAAGGAATCGACATGCTGCACGCATTCGTGTGGGCGTCGGAATCGACTGAATCGGTCCCGAACCCGCTCATCCCGGCGATTTATGACATCGTCTGGTCGATCATTCCGTTCGCGATCGTCCTGTTCATGTTCTGGAAGGTCATCCTGCCGAACATGCAAAAGACGCTCGATGCTCGCGCGGAGAAAATCGAAGGCGGAATCGCCCTCGCCGAATCGGCTCAGCAGGAAGCGGCGGTGGCACTCGAAAAGTACAACGCCCTTCTCCAGGAAGCGCGAACCGAAGCCGCTGATATCAAAGAAAAGGCGCGCGCCGAGGGTGCACTCATCCTCGCCGAGCTGAAAGACCAGGCATCGGATGCTGCCGAGGCGATCACCACCAAAGCGCAACAGCAGATTGAGGCGGAACGCCTCGCTGCGATCCAGTCACTTCGTTCCGAGGTTGGTCAGCTCGCTCTCGAGCTCGCGGGTCGGGTCATCGGCGAACAGGTGAAGGACGCCAAGGCGTCAGCTGCTGTTGTCGACCGTTACCTTGCAGACGTCGAAAAGAACGAGAAGAGTAAGTAATGGGCAGTGCATCACGCGTTGCGCTGGCCTCGGCGAAAGCCGCGGTCGCGAAGGCGAACGGATTGAGTGTTGCGGCAGGCGCCGCGATTCTGTCCGTTGGTCGCGCCATCGGGGAAACCCCGGCGTTGCGTGCTGCACTCGCAAACCCCGTTGCGGACGCGACGGCTAAAGCCGCGCTTGTCGACGGCGTCGTCGGGAAAATCGACGGTACGGCCGCCACTCTTCTCCACACGATTGTCGGTGTGCGCTGGTCGTCCGCCGACGAGATGCTTGCGGGAATCGAAGAAATCGGAATTCGCGTCATCGCCGCTGGTTCCGCGGACGCGATTGAATCGGAACTCTTTACAATCGCTCAAGCGGTTGCCGCGAACCCTGAACTCGAGTTAGCGCTCAGTGCCAAGCGGGGCGGGGCCGACGCAAAGCGGTCTCTTGCGGGAGCCGTGCTCAAAGGTGCAAGCGGTGCGACGACAGAAATCGTGCGCCACCTCGTGAGCCAGCCTCGCGGCCGACGCATCCGCGCGCTGCTCGCCGAAGCCCAGAACATCGCTGCCGACCAGCAGGGTCGCGGGGTCGCTATTGTCACCGTCGCCCACCCGCTCGACACGGCGCAGCGCGAACGCATCGCGACCGTGCTTCGGACCCGTTTTGGACGCGACCACCACATCGATGAAATCATCGACGATTCGATCGTCGGTGGCTTCACTGTCCAGGTCGGAAACGACACCATCGACGCGAGCATCCGTTCGCGCCTCACAGAACTCTCCTCGAAACTCGCGGGCTAACCGCCACACAAAGGGAAACAACAATGGCTGAACTGACAATTAACCCGGATGACATCCGCAAGGCGCT
>JBEGPO010000101.1:0-2688 GCA_041181465.1 Actinomycetota bacterium
ACCGGCAACCACCCAGCCCGTCATGGCTTGAATCGGTCCGACGATTGCGGCAAAGAGGGCGGGGCGTCCGACAAAGTTCATGCGATCAGCCTACGAGTCGTCACAGCACGCCGATTCGTCGTAGTCGATTGAGCGCGCCGTCCTCGATCGGGCTCTCAGGGCCAATCGCCACTCGAATAGTTCGCAAAATGAGCCTCGTCATCGGAACCACCAGCCATCGCGGTTTCGCCGTCAGCCCAAGCATCGCGCGAAACTCGGGTCGCATCGACACCACCGCAGCGTCGAAAAGCAAGCGATAAATCGGACGGACCACCAAGGGCAATGGCGGCCGGCGAATGAAACCCACAACAGATTTCGTTGATTCGGTCGACACGAGCACACCCGTCTTCCACAAGTCCGTGATGGTGTCGTCCATCTCGCGTCGAGAAGACGGGGTATCTTCTAGCCCGAGCGGTGCGACGGAACGCCCCCACTGCTCGACATAGTTATCGGCGGGCGACTCGGCGGAACCGCGTGGGATCGGTGTCGCCGCATACATCTCGTGTGCCACAAGGAACGATTCCATGAACGCGACGTGCACCCACAGCAAAAGGTCCGGGTCGGCGGCCCGATAGGCACGCGTCTCATTGTGGCCCGTCTCGTACGTGCCGGTGACGCGCTTGTGAAGGCGGTTTACGCGCGTAGCTTCTTGGCTTACGGCCGAGTGGCTTCCGAACGTCGTGATGGTGAGCCACCGAATTGTTCCCGCCAACCGCCCCAGCGGATCTTTCTCATATCGTGAATGGTCGGACACGCCCGCGAGTGATCCGGGGTGAAGAGCCTGCATGAGCAACGCGCGAATTCCCCCGACGAGCGTGCCGAAATCTCGGTGAATGACCCACGGAGCATCGGTCGGAACATAAAGGCCGCCGTCATCTCCCCGCGCAATAATCTCGAGCCACGGAGGCGTGCCATCCGCCGCACCAGACAGCAGTCGGCGGAAACGAACCGACAGCCATTCCTGCATAGGATTATTGGAAGTCATAGTGCGAATAGCCTATGGGTACAGTCTTTATCCCCCAGCCAAGGAGTCCTCATGACATCACTCACCAACGCCACCGTCCTTGTCATTGGCGCGACGGGCGGGATTGGGCAGAGCCTGTGCGCCGCCCTCAACGACGCCGGGGCAACGGTTATCGGAACAACGCGAGACGAGGGAAAATTGTCGAGCCTCGCATCGAGAACCTCGAGCCAGCGGGTACTCGATCTCGCCGACGGCGATTCGATTGCCGCGTTCTTGGACGACATCGAGACGGATGACGTCGCGCTCAACGGAATCATCGTCGCCGCCGGTGTTGTGGGGTTCGGTAACGCCGTTGATGTCCCCGCTGCCGGCTTCGACCGCATGATGGCAATCAATGCGACGGGGCCGATCCACGTGCTCTCGGCGTTATCCCCCATCGTCGGAAAATCGGGTGACGGTTTCGTTGTGACGCTGTCGGGCATGATCGCCGAGACCCCGATGGCGGGGCTATCGGCGTATTCCGCGAGCAAGGCCGCGTTACACGCGTTCAGCGTCGCTGCTGGTCGAGAGTTCCGTCGACTCGGGGTGCGGTTCATTGACGCACGTCCCGGTCACACCGAATCCGGTTTGGCCACACGAGCGCTCTTTGGCGAAGCGCCAAACTTTGGAGCGGGACTCACGACCGATGCGGTCGCTGCGCGAATTGTCGCGGCGATTCTCAACGATGAGAAAGATCTTCCCAGCGCATCCTTTATCTAGCGCGTTGCCTATTCGCGACCGCTACTGTGGGATCGCTCGTGACGGTTATCGAGGGGTATCCCGATTTGGTCACCGTCAGTCGCATCGAGATTAGTCGGCCCACGTCGGTTGCCGTTAACTTGTATTTTGAGCTTGTCGCATTGGGGATGTTAAACCCGTTACGAAGCCACTGATAATGGCTAGACACGCGTTTCATCCAACCCGCTGGCTTGGCGCTCAGGGTCTTTGCGACCTTGGCCGTTCCAGAAATCGTCACCGTCCCCGACGGATAGATAACTTTAGGCCCAGACACATTAATTCGGTATTCCCCGAGGCTTCCGTAGTCAGAGTAACCGGTTGTTGTGCCAGGCCCGTAACCCACCCCGTCCAGAGCAATAAAGTAAGTCTCTCCCGGTGTAGTTGTTGCCGTGAAGACGGCGTCGAGTCCTGTCGCCGAATTCACACCTACGCGAAACAAGTCTGGATTTGTGGTGGACAACAACGTGCCCGATGAATCAAACAACTCCGCCTGGACGTCGAGGTTGGAACTCAGCGACGGCGACGTCACACTAACGTCGTGACTCGTGGCTGTCGCAGTGAAGGAAAAATAGTCGACATCCGCGCGCGTCGAGATGAAGCCGCTTTTGTTGGTTCCGTTCGTCAATGCGGTTGCTGTTTCCTGCGTGTCCCCGTAATCGTCCGTGCGGAGCGGCAAACCGTTGCTGACGGCGACCACGTAATCGTCCTCGGGGTTATTGGCCGCTTCACCTGCTTCTGTAGAGTAGGTGCCATTCGACAATTGGACCAGCGGTTCGTAGTAACCAACACCCATGATGGGCGCCCAGCCGTCTCGCCCACCATAGTAGCCCTGGCTGTCGGTTCCATCGTGGCTCAATCCGACGTTGTGACCCACCTCGTGGCTCACGACGTCTGATATCGTCTTCCCG
>JBEGPO010000102.1:0-3626 GCA_041181465.1 Actinomycetota bacterium
CCAACGCTCACGTCATCACCTCCTACCACCGCACGCTCGACAAGGTCACGGAACGATTCCTCGGAAAGCGCCAGATCGGGACCACGGGTCGCGGAATCGGACCCACCTACGCCGACAAAATTAACCGCGTGGGGATCCGCATCCAAGATATTTTCGACGAAGGAATTCTGCGCCAGAAGGTCGACGGCGCCCTGGACATGAAGAACCACCTCCTCGTCAAGATTTACAACCGCCGAGCGATAACCGCCGATGAAATCGTCGACGAACTGCTGTCGTACGCCGACCGCCTTCGCCCCTTGGTCTGCGACACGTCGCTGTTGCTTCACGAGGCGCTCGTCGATGGGAAGACGGTCTTGTTCGAAGGCGGCCAAGCAACAATGCTTGATGTCGACCACGGCACGTACCCGTTTGTCACGTCGTCCAACTCGACCGCCGGCGGCGCGTCAACAGGGTCGGGCATCGGACCGAACCAGATATCCCGCGTGATCGGAATCGTCAAGGCGTACACGACTCGCGTTGGGTCTGGGCCCTTTCCGACGGAACTCGACAACGAGGAAGGCGAGCGACTTCGACAGGCCGGCGCTGAATTCGGCACGACCACCGGCCGCCCGCGTCGATGCGGATGGTACGACGCCCCAATTGCACGTTATTCGACGCGCATTAATGGAATTACCGACTTTGTCCTCACCAAGCTCGATGTGCTCACGGGGCTCACCGAAATCCCGGTCTGCGTTGCCTATGAGGTCGACGGGGTTCGTTTCGATGAAATGCCGATTAACCAATCTGATTTCCACCACGCGACACCCGTATACGAATCGTTCCCCGGCTGGACCGAAGACATCTCGACCGCACGTTCCTTTGCGGACCTCCCGGCGAACGCACAGAACTACGTTCACGCCATCGAAAAAATATCCGGTGCCCGGTTCTCGGCGATTGGCGTCGGACCTGCCCGGGACGAAATCATCGCAATTCACGACCTTCTCGACTAGAACATCCAAGTTTTGTCCAAGATTTGGCTAAAGCCCGAACGGACAGAGATTGTCGGATTTACACTGGGGATATGGAACATCAAAGGAAGCGCATGACACAACGCCTCATTGTCTCCACTGTGGCGTCCGCAGCGTTGTTGCTGACGACGCTTGCAGGCTGTGCCCCGACCGTTCCCAGCGAGTCCATGAGCATAATTACCGGAAACGAAATTCTCACTGCCGACCTCGGCAACGATGTGACGGCGCGCGGTGTGGTTCTCGCCGCGGTCCTCCTTGTGGCGGGTGATGTCGAAAAGGCTCTCACCAAGGGTCTTGTCACTGCCCCCGAGGTGCAGGCTGCGCGCAAGGCAATCGACGAAGGAACACTCGATATGTGGCGTCAGCGAGCCGACGCGGACGGGGCCACCCCATGATTCGCAAATCTGTTTTCCTTACCGCCGCGGTCATTTGTGCGGTCGTATTCACCGGCACAACTCCGGCCCAGGCCGCTGATGAAAGTGCAATCAAACGAGCAATTGTGGTCACGGTCCTGAATAACCTTGGCGTCCAACCAACCGACGAGCTCGTCAACGACATAGTCGGAGATATCCCGATGGAATTTTTCGATTCGACGCTGGTTCGCGAGGTCGGAACGGCGCTCGATGATTCAGAAGATCCGACACTCATCATTAGCCAGACGGTTGACAGCGACGGTGACGGGGTCCCCAATGCTGACGCAACGGTTGATTCCGATGACGACTCCAATGACGACGCTGATGAGGCTGATGACGACTCGTCGGGTTCCTCGGGTTCGTCGGGCTCCGATGACGACACGTCGGGTTCCTCGGGTTCGTCGGGCTCCGATGACGACTCCAATGATGACGCTGATGACGACTCTGATGAAGACGAAGAAGACGGCGACGACGACGACAACTAGATCTCACTAGGGGTGGGATGACACGCGTCCAACGGCACTCGATGCGGTTGGACGCGATGCTTTGTAGGCTGAACCCATGGATGAGGAAACGGCCGCCGAGCTTCGCGACTTGCGACAAAGTATTGACAATGTCGACGCCGCACTCATCCACATGCTTGCTGAGCGGTTTCGATTCACGCAGAAGGTTGGCCAATTGAAGGCTCGTGCCGGACTGCCACTGTCGGACAAGACGCGTGAAGCAACGCAAATCGATCGGCTTACCGCTCTGGCTCACGACGCGAACCTGGACCCAGTCTTCGCCGAGAAGTTCCTCAACTTTATTGTCGCCGAGGTCATTCGGCATCACGAAAAAATCGCTAACGACTCACAGGGGTAACGCGCGCTGGATTCGTTCGCTGTTTCCTCGGTGTTCACCCGAATTCCACGTCGTTTCCGCACACTATACGAATGGTTGTTACGCGCCCGAAATTCGTCCCGCTGCACGGGTGGGCCATCTCACTTGAGCCGATGACATCGGAACATTTTGCTGATCTTTTCGCCGCAATCGCCCACCCCGTCGTTTTTGAACAGGGCTTTGGGGGCGGGCTTGCAAACCTCACGACCGACATCGCGAGTTTCTCGGAATGGGCTTCATCGCACTTTAAGTTCGACACCTCGCACGTGTACATCATTCGGGCGGAATCCGGTCCGTTGGCAGGGGCGCTCCTCGGGACGACCACACTGGGTGACTTCGATGACGAGCGCGAGCACACGCACATCTTTTCCACGGCGTTTGCCCCGCACGCCTGGGGGACAACGGTCAACGCAGTGACCAAGTACTTATTACTTGAACGCGCGTTCAATCACGGCTACGGCCGCGTGCGAATCCAGGCTGATGTTATGAACCATCGGTCACGCAGGGCGATCGAGGCGCTGGGCGCTCAATTTGAAGGTGTTGTTCGACGCGACAAGAAACGCGCTGACGGTTCATGGCGCGACACCGCGTTTTACTCGATCCTGATCGATGAATGGCCGATGGTTGCGGATCGTCTCGAGCGGCGTATCACCGAGAAGGCTGTTGCTCAGCCACTCCGGGCGATCCCGATCTCGCTTGGTTAGCTAGGCGGTGACAGCCGGCAGGTTGGAATACAACTTGTGGGCGGTTTCGAGGCACTGGTCAATCATGCGTTGTTGACGCTTCACGGTGACGTATTTTGGGCCAACCCAAGCCGGCACGAATGAACCGTCCGGAGCCTTTTCTCGCAGCATCCAGGCGAAAACACATTCCTCAGCGCCGGTGACGAACAATTGCCACTGCACCTGCCGCTTGTAATAAATCGGGACCCAATCGTATGAGCCCCAATCCCGACCGGTTGTCTTGACTTCAACGATGGTTCCGTGGTCGGGGGACAACCCGTCGGGGGTCGCCATCATCCAATTCGCTTCTGTCGACGCAATCAGCCAGTCATTGCCGGCGACGTCGAAACGCTCAGCGAGCTTGTCGATGATGTTCGATTCCTGATCGCGCCCGAACGCCATAAATGCGTTATCGGGGATGGGAGTTGGATCCATCATTTGACCGACGACCTCGGAAAAACCCTTGTCGTCGTGTGCCTTGCCCACCATCGTCGCGGTCACGCCCGTGGCGCGAACCCGCAACCATTCGTCGCGGTCGGCGCTCTGCACTAAAAATCGGGATTGGTCAATCATGTTGGTCCTCCATTGTGGTTAAGGCTAACGCG
>JBEGPO010000103.1:0-3827 GCA_041181465.1 Actinomycetota bacterium
GGATACACGACCGGAACGGCGCTGTAGGCGCGACTGTGGACCTTGCCCATCCAACCGACACTGATGAGTCCGACGCCGATTTCGGTGCGGGGGAAGGTGGTCATGGGGTGTTTCCTTTCAGTGCGGTGACGTTCTGGCGGATTGCGGCGGACAAGAGAACTGAGTCGGACGACACGGCGATGAAACGAAAGCCCCGGTCGATGTGCCGCTGCGCGGTCTCGGCGTCGGGGGCGAGGATCCCGGCGGCAATCCCGGCGCGATTCGAAGCGGCAAGTACCGAATCGAGCGCGGCGAGGAAGTCGGGATGGTCGTAGTGCCGAGGAATCCCGAGCGAATAGCTGAGGTCGAGTGGGCCGACAAAGAGCATGTCGACACCATCAATCGCCGCAATCTCGTCGACGTCATCGAGGGCGCCACGAGTCTCGATTTGGATCATCGCGCACGCGTGCACGGCGCCGTCGAGGGCCGAGACCTCGGCCCCCCACTGATTCGCACGGTTGTAGGTGGCGACACCGCGATCTCCGCGTGGCGGGTAGAAGAAGTGGCTGATGGCGGCGCGAACCTCATCAGCGGTTGTCAGGCGGGGAATCATCACACCGGCTGCTCCCGCGTCCAGCGCGCGCCCAATTCGGATTCGCTCGCCGGATTCGGCGCGAACCAGGGTCGGTACCCCGTACGCGCCGGTTGCGGCGACGGTCGGCGACACGATGTCGTCGCCGGCGGCACCGTGTTCGCAGTCCACGAGCACCCAGTCGACACCGCTCGCGGCGGCGACCTCGGCGGCGAGGACAGAGCCCAGCCCCGCGAAAATGCCGACGGTGACATCGGGCCCGTGCAGGCGCTCGCGAAGTCGACCGTGATTCAGCGGTGTTGTCATGCGATTATCCGTGCCATCGCTGGTTGGCGAGCCCCGCCGCGTAGTCTTCGCGAACGGCGGTGAGCCACGGCTGGTCAGACACCTCGGCGGGAGCGACATCCCACCAGACCTCGGAAGCGGGCAGGTTGGCGTGGGGAATCGTGGCGACGACGATGACGACGGGTCCTGGGTTATCACGGGTGTCGTTGAGCGCGGCACGGAACTCGTCAGCGGTCCGAACTCGAAGCGCGTGAGCGCCGAGTCCGCGGGCAACCGAAACGAGGTCGACGTCAAGGTATCCGCCCTCTAGGCGTCCCGCGCTGTTTTTGGATTCGACCTGGTTGACGACGTTCTTCGCTGGGTCGCGATATCGGAACTCGTTTCCGTAGTGGTGGCCGACGCGCCACATCTGAAGACGTCGGATCACCTGATAGCCGTGGTTCTCTGCGATGACGATTGTCAGTGGGAGGCCTTCTTGAGCCGCCGTGACGAGTTCGGTTGGCGCCATGAGGAACGTTCCGTCTCCGATAAACGTCATGACGCGGTGAGCGGGATCTGGTTCGGCGAATCGAACACCGATGGCGGCGGGCAGTTCGTAACCCATGCACGAGAAACCGAACTCGAGGTGTGCGAAGCGCCCGTTCGTCGCGTCCCACACCTTCTGGACGTCGCCGGGAGGGCCTCCAGCGCCCGCAATGAGAATGTCGCCGGCACGGGCGTGCTCTTGCATAACACCGAGCATCTGACCCTGCGTGATGATCGCGTCCGTTCCGTCGGGGTCGTGTTCCGCTGTTTTCGGGAACAACACGTCAGGGTCGATCGCGGCGGCGCGCATCGCGACCCACCGCGATTGGCGTTCGGCGATTTCCGCCGTCCATTCCGCCGGCACCTGGTAACCGGCTACCTCGGCGGTGAGCGCAGCGAGCCCGACCTTGGCGTCCGCGACCATCGTTGCGGCACCTTGCTTCACTCCGTCGAATTCGCTGACGTTGAGGCTCACAAATCGAACCTTGGGGTTCTGGAACAATGACTGCGACGCCGTCGCAAAGTCGGTCAAGCGCGTGCCGACGTGCAGAATTACGTCCGCTTGCTCGACTAGGCGGTTCGTTTCGGGCGAACCCTCGAGACCGATTCCCCAGACGTGCCACGGGCCGGGGTTCTGAATGGCGCCTTTGCCACCGAACGTCTCGGCGACGGGAATGCCCGTCGCGTTGGCGAGCGCCTCGAGTTCAGCCGTCGCGCCAGAGTAAATGACACCGCCACCAGCGATGATGAGGGGCGTGGTCGCTGAGCGCAGAATCTCGGCGACCGCACGCACGTCGTCGGACTCGGGTTCCGGGCGGCGAATCTTCCAGTCGTTTGGCTCGAAGAACTCAACGGGGTAGTCGTGAGCGTGCGACTGGATGTCCTGCGGAAGCGCGATCACGACGGCGCCGGTTTCGACCGGATTCGCGAGAACGCGGAATGCCTGCGGAAGTGCCGTGAGTAGTTGCTCGGGGCGCGTGATGCGGTCGAAGAATCGCGAGACAGGGCGGAACGCGTCGTTCGCCGTGATGTCGGGTGCGCTGGGATCTTCGATCTGTTGCAGAACGGGACCCTGGCGGCGCGTGGCGTAGGTGTCCCCCGGCAGCAACAGCACGGGGAGTCGATTGACGGTGGCCAGTCCCGCGGCGGTCACCATGTTCAGCGCACCGGGTCCGATTGATGCCGTCACGGCGAGCGCTTGGCGACGCCGTTTTGCTTTTGCAAAAGCGATGGCGGCGTGAGCGAGAGCCTGTTCGTTTCGACCCTGGATAAAGGGGAGTTCGTCGTTGAATTCGTCGAGCGCCTGCCCAAGACCGGCGACGTTGCCGTGCCCGAAGATCCCGAACGCGGCGGGGATGAACCGCTCGCGCACGCCGTCGGCAACGGAATACTGCGCCGCGATGTACTTGACGAGTGCTTGGGCAACGGTCAGCCGTATGGTTTTTCTGGCGTGTGTCATGGGGTGTCCTTAGTTGTTTGTCCAGGGAGTTCCGTGCATGATTACGGTCTTGACTTCGGTCATTTCGGCGATGGCTGAGCGCGGCCCTTCTTTGCCGATTCCGCTCGATTTGAAACCACCGTAGGGCATCAAGTCTGCCCGCCACAATTGGGTCCAGTTGATGTGGACGACGCCGGATTCGATCTCGCGAATGGCGCGGATTGTGTTCGACATGTTGTTCGTGAACACGCCCGCACCGAGCCCGTATGCGGTGGAGTTCGCGAGTTCGATGGCGTGTTGGATGTCTCGAGCGGTGCTCACAGCCACGGCGGGCCCGAACAGTTCGTCCTGCGCAAAGGGCGAATACGGATCGACGTCGGCAACAATCGCCGGCTGAATCACGCTTCCATCCTGTTCACCGCCAGTGACGAGACGTGCTCCCGCCGACACGGCCGCACGAATGAATTCGGTGACGCGGTCGGCTTCGGTCCTCGAGATCATGCTGCCGACGGTGATTCCGTCACCGAATGGGTCGCCGACTCGAATCGCCTCGACCTTGGGGGTGAGTGACGCGAGAAAGTCATCAACGATTTTTTCGTGAACGATGATGCGCTGCGCGGAAATGCAGACCTGACCGGCGTTGATGTATCCGCCGAGCGCGATAGACGTCGTCGCGGAGTCGATGTCGGCATCGTCGAGCACAATGACCGGTCCAGAAGCGCCGAGTTCGAGGGACAACTTCTTCACGCCGGCGATCGACGCGATGTGCTCGCCGACGCTCGTCGATCCCGTGAACGAAATCTTGCGAACGCGACGGTCGCGAACTAGCGCGTCACCGACATCGGAGCCGCCACCGGTCACCACATTGAGCACGCCATCGGGCAGCCCCGCATCGACAAAACACTGCGCGACCGCCAGCGCGGTCAACGGGGTGGCGCGTGCTGGCTTGAGAACGACGGCGTTCCCCGCCGCGAGGGCCGGAGCAATTTTGTGCAGAACCAAGAGCGC
>JBEGPO010000104.1:0-2817 GCA_041181465.1 Actinomycetota bacterium
CTTCCCGTTGCACCCGTGATGAGGATCGACTGATTCTCGAGTTCCCCCCAATCCCACTCTGCGTCAACCAAATAGTCGTCGGTAGTAACGGAATTCTGACGCGGGAACCGAAGCGTCACAATGGCGCCGTCTCGCGCAATCGGTGGGAGCGCGATATGAATTCTGACCTGACCGGCGAGCGCCGCGTCGCCGAGCGGCCGCGCATCGTCTACCCGACCGCCCGCCGTTTCGACCAGCCCCACACCAATCCGCCGAGCCTCGCGCGGGTCAACAATGGTCTCCGTCGCGACAAACCCTCGGCCGTCGCTGCGCCACACCCGACCATCACCCGTGACACACAGATCGCGCACGTCGTCGTCGACTGCCGAGGCGAGCGGGCCGAGTGCTGAGCGGAGGGTTGGACTCATTCCCACAGCGTTACGTGGTGATGCTCTGCTCGCTCACCGCGGCCGCATCATGGGGATAATCACACCCATGCGACAACTGTGAATAAGGTTAGGACGAACGTTTACTCGAATTCGACGATGAGTTCGAGTTCGACCGGGGCATCCAACGGCAAAACCGCAACACCGACAGCGCTGCGCGCGTGAAGTCCACGTTCACCAAAAATCTCGACGAGCGTGTCGCTCGCGCCGTTCGCGACAGCCGGTTGACCACTGAAGTCGGGGGCGGACGCAACGAACACGACAAGTTTGACAATGCGAGTGATGCGGTCCACCGACCCAATCGCCGTCTGCGCAGCCGCGAGCGCATTGAGCACAGCGAGCCGCGCAAAGTCCTTCGCGTGCTCTGGGCTGACCTCTGCGCCAACCTTGCCGGTAGCCGGAAGCGAACCGTCCACAAACGGCAGTTGGCCAGCGGTAAACACAAGATTTCCCGTTACCGTCGCAGGGACATACGACGCAACGGGCTTGGCGACCGGAGGAATGACGATTCCCAGCTCAGCGAGACGCGCGGTAACAGACACGTGGTTTCCCTAACCGTTCAGAGGACGCTTGAAATAGGCGACAAGTCCGCCTTCAGGGCCAGCAATGATGGTGACGAGTTCCCAGCCTTCCTCACCCCACGTGTTGAGAATCTGTGTGGTTGAGTGAATGATGAGTGGCGTTGTCGCATATTCCCAAAGGCTCACGATTGCTCCGTTTCGGAAATTCTTAGGTTGACTGGGTAATCTTGAGTCTATGCCCAACCTATTTACGCGTTTCACGACCACTGTCGGCTCTTGGCTCGGTTTGGGCATCGTCGGACTCATTTCAGGTGTCCTTGTTACGGTCATGATTGCTCCGACCCTCGCGGTGAGCGGGATCGCAATCAAGAACACTCTGTCGGTATTCGACGCGCTTCCTGATTTTATTGAAATCGGTCGTCAAGCTCAGAACAATGAAATTTATGTGCAAAAGAGTTCGGACCCAGAGAAGGGCTACGTGAAAATTGCCGATGTGTATTGGCAAAACCGAGTTGAGGTACCGATTGACGAGATGTCGCAGTACCTCAAGGACGCGGCGGTTGACGGCGAGGATCGTCGTTTTTACGAACACAAAGGTGTCGACCTCACCGGCATCATTCGCGCCGCAATCGGGAATGTCACCTCTGGCGGCGTAACGTCCGGTGCGTCGACTCTCACGATGCAACTCATCAAGAATGTCTATGTACAGCGCGCCGAAGCGCTGCCGTCCGAGGAAGAACGAACCGCCGCCTACGCCGAAGCGACGGCGACGAGCACTGAGCGCAAACTGAAGGAGATCAAACTTGCGATCGGACTCGAGAAGCGTTTCAGTAAAGAGCAAATTCTCGAAGCGTACCTCAACATTTCCGGGTTCGGTGGAAACACCTACGGAGTTGAAGCCGCCGCAAATCGCTATTTCGGGGTCAGCGCTAAAGACGTCACTGCCGCGCAGGCTGCGTCGCTCTTGGCTATTGTCCAATACCCCGTGCTGCGAAATCTCGCACAACCTGAAAACTTTCCTGCGAACCAGTTGCGCCGCGACGACATCCTGAGGTCGATGCGCGATGCCGGACACATCACCGACGCCGAGTATCAAGAGGCCGTGTCAATTCCCGTCGACGAAAATTTCATCAACCTTCAAGACCCCTCGAGTGGTTGTATCGCGGCCCAGAAATATTCGCGGTATTTCTGCGATTACGTTGTGAAAAACGTGACGAACTTCGAGGCGCTCGGGGCAACGGTCGATGAGCGAATCACGAACTGGAACATCGGCGGGTACAAGCTGTACACGACGCTTGACAATTCGTTACAGAAGTTTGCTCAAAAAGAGGTGTGGAATGTCCCCAAGTCCTCAACCCTCATGAAAATTGGCGCGGCATACGACTCGGTAGAGGTTGGTACAGGCCGCGTCCTGGCGATGACGCAAAACACGATTTTCAATGACACCCTCGAAGGTGGCGGGGCTGAAGCCAGCGCCGTCAACTTCTCGACCGACCGGGATTACGGCGGGTCGAGCGGGTTCCAGACCGGTTCTACCTACAAAATCATGGGTCTTCTCGCCTGGCTAGATTCCGGCCGCGGTCTGAGCGAAGTTGTCGACGCGAGCGAATTCACAAAAGACCAGTCTCAGTTTTTGGACACTTGTGAAGACGGTGGCGGTCCGTGGGGTGGGCCATGGGAGTTCAAGAACGATGCAGATGCCCCCAAGGTTGTGACCGTTTTGCAAGCAGTGACCGCCTCGATCAACTCGGCGTTCGCGTCGATTGGAGAGCAACTCGACCAGTGTGCCATTCGTACGATGGCGCAGTCCCTCGGAGTTCACCGTGCGGACGGGACTGTATTGCAATCCAACCCCTCCGCAATTCTGGGAA
>JBEGPO010000105.1:0-3084 GCA_041181465.1 Actinomycetota bacterium
TTCAACTCGTTTGGTGTCGAGTGGGGAATCTCAATGCCTCCCGCAGCCGCCAGTTCGACGATCGTCGATGGACGAAGTCCGCCATCGAGATGATCGTGTAACGAGATCTTGGGAAGCGACTCGACGGTGACATCCGTCCCGGGAAACACGTGCGTGGCTCTGTCACCCGGCGTTACCTGGGGAAGTCCAATGCGGCTCATCCGGTGATGACCTCGGCGATGAGCGGGCCGTGGTCGACGACGGAATCGCCGATTTCCCAACCACCGTCCAGCGCTTCCAGTGCACGTTCGAAACGCCCAGACTCATTCGCCGACAGGGTGAACAGCACATCACCCTTTTTCACCGAGGCGCCCGGCTTGACGGCAATGTCAATCCCCGCTGCGTGAATGACGGGGTCTTCCTTGCGTGCTCGGCCGGCCCCGAGGCGCCAGGCGGCAATGCCGAAAGGTAGAGCATCCATACGCGACACGACTCCGTCGCGGTCGGCGGTTACAACGTGAGTTTCAGAGGCGGCGGGCAGCGCGGCGTCGGGGTCCCCACCCTGGGCTCTAACCATCGCCCGCCACGAATCCATCGCCTTACCGTTAGCGAGGTTGGCACGAACGTCAACACCGGACATCCCCGCGAGATCGAGCATGTGTTCGGCGAGGGTCGCCGTGACCTCAATCACATCGGCCGGACCTCCCCCGGCGAGTACCTCGACGGATTCGCGCACCTCGTTGGCGTTTCCGATAGCGAGTCCGAGCGGCGTGTTCATATTGGTCAGCACCGCCCGCGTTGCCACACCAGCATCGTTTCCGATTCGGACGAGGACGTTGGCGAGGTCCTTCGCACGCTCAAATTCGCTCATGAACGCGCCGTTGCCAAACTTAACATCAAGCACCAGCGACGAGGTCCCCTCGGCGAGCTTTTTGCTCATGATGCTCGAGGCAATCAGTGGAATCGCTTCAACGGTCCCGGTGATGTCCCGCAGGGCGTACAACTTACTGTCGGCGGGCGCGAGCCCCGACCCGGCAGCACATACAACGGCACCGACGGACTCCAGTTGCGCCAGCATCTCGGCATTCGTGAGATTCGCCCGCCACCCGGGAATGCTCTCGAACTTGTCCAACGTCCCGCCAGTGTGCCCGAGTCCGCGACCCGACAATTGCGGAACCGCGAGCCCAAAACTCGCGACCAATGGCGCGAGCGGGAGTGTGATTTTGTCGCCGACCCCGCCCGTCGAGTGCTTGTCCGTTGTGATTTTCGACAACCCTGAGAAATCGAGGCGTTCGCCGGAGTTCACCATTGCGGCCGTGAGATCGTTGATTTCGGAGGACGTCATCCCGCGCAGGAAAATCGCCATCGTCATAGCCGACATTTGCTCATCGGCAACGTATCCGCGGGTGTACGCATCGACAAGCCACTGGATTTGGGCGGTCGACAGAACCCCGCCGTCGCGCTTGATTTTGATGAGGTCAACCGCATCAAACGGTTCGATGGCGGTCATTCGCATCCTTCACAGGTTGTTGCCGACGCCGGGTCGGTCAGGGAGTAGGCATCGAGTTCTCGAGGGCCAAACGCGTCAGGCAGGACCTGGTCAATCGTTCGCATCCCAGAAACGGTCTCGAGGACCATTCCCGGCGCCGAGTGTGCACTCGTCAGTGCACTTGCGATGTCGGGTGGTGGCAAGCTCGTGGCCTTCACCTGTGTCGACGGTCACGGTGATGTTCTCATGCCGTGCGGCCGCTGCCGGCAATTGTTGTTCGAACACTCAGCCCCGGGAATGGTTCTCGAGACCGTCTCGGGAATGCGAACGATTGACCAGGTCCTGCCCGACGCCTTCGGGCCCCGAGAACTCGACGCGTATTCTCTGACAGATCCCGCTTCGGGAACAACCTGTGAAGGATGCGAATGACCGCCATCGAACCGTTTGATGCGGTTGACCTCATCAAAATCAAACGCGATGGCGGCCAGCTGTCGACCGCCCAAATCCAGTGGCTTGTTGATGCGTACACGCGTGGATACGTTGCCGATGAACAAATGTCGGCCATGACGATGGCGATCTTCTTGCGAGGAATGGTGTCGACCGAAATCAACGACCTCACGGCCGCAATGGTGAACTCGGGTGAACGTCTCGATTTCTCTGGGTTGTCGAAAATCACGACAGACAAGCACTCGACGGGCGGGGTTGGCGACAAAATCACGCTTCCGCTCGCACCATTGGTTGCAAGTTTCGGGCTTGCAGTTCCGCAACTGTCTGGTCGCGGACTCGGTCACACGGGCGGAACATTGGACAAGTTTGAGAGCATTCCCGGGTGGCGTGCGAATCTCACGAATGCCGAGATGCTGGCGCAACTGGAAACCGTCGGTGCCGTTGTGTGCGCTGCCGGGTCGGGGCTCGCTCCCGCCGACAGTAAGTTGTACGCCCTGCGGGACATCACGGGGACCGTCGAAGCGATTCCGTTGATTGCGTCGAGCATCATGAGTAAAAAGCTCGCCGAGGGAACCTCGTCGCTCGTTCTTGATGTGAAGTTCGGTAACGGCGCGTTCATGAGCGAATTTGACCGCGCGAAAGAGCTCGCCAACGTACTCGTGCGAATCGGAAATGATGCTGGTGTGGCGACCAGGGCGGTGCTGACCAACATGAACACTCCGCTCGGTCTCGCAATCGGAAACGCGAACGAGGTAAGGGAATCGGTGGAGGTGCTCGCTGGCGGCGGCCCCGCCGACGTCATCGATGTCACGGTGACCCTTGCCGAACACATGCTCGATCTCGCGGGAATGACCGGGGTCGATGTTCGTGCCAATCTCGCCAACGGCAAAGCGATGGATGCGTGGCGTGCGATGGTCAGCGCCCAGGGCGGGGACCCCGACGCCGCGCTGCCCGCCGCCTCGGAAACCCATGTCGTGACCGCCGATCGCGACGGCGTCGTTTCGCATATGGATGCGCTTCCCTTCGGAATTGCCGCCTGGCGCCTTGGAGCCGGCCGGGCACGCAAGGAAGACCCCGTCATTCACGCGGCGGGGATTGACCTCGCCGTCAAGCCGGGCGCTTCGGTGAAAAAGGGTGACGTTGTATTCACCCTGTCGGCGAACGATTCC
>JBEGPO010000106.1:0-4079 GCA_041181465.1 Actinomycetota bacterium
AGGCACGACCAGTGATGAGGGGCATTGGGGTCATGACATCGTTGACGAGAGTCTTTTCGGCTTCGTCGCGCGGAACGAAGCGCATGTCCCGGTTGGTGATGATTCCCAGCAGAACGCCCTCATCGTCCACGACGGGAAGCCCGGACACCCGAAACTGACCGCAGATGCGGTCGACTTCGGCGACGGACGTGGTAGGGGTCGTCGTCACCGGGTTCGTAATCATCCCCGATTCACTGCGCTTGACCTTGTCGACCTGCGCCGCTTGGTCCTCAATGGACAGGTTGCGGTGAATGATACCAATCCCACCCTGACGGGCCATGCCGATCGCCATCCGCGCCTCGGTGACGGTGTCCATCGCACTGGACACAATCGGTGCCCACAGCGTGATGCGCTTCGTCAAGCGGCTCGAGGTGTTTGCCTCTGACGGAACGACGTCGGTGTGCTCGGGCAGTAGCATGACATCGTCGTAGGTGAGCCCCGTTAGACCGAAGGGATCGCTGCCGCTCATGTTTGCCCCTCTCCACAAAAAATCTGACAATCCGTGCTCTCTCGCTTCTTTTATCGTAGTCGGATTCCCAATTGGCACAGTTTCCCGCCATAATGGGGCAGGTTCATTAATCGTGTGATCAGCGCGAAACACATGTTCCCCAGAGTGTGGAAAACGATCCCGGTTGGCGGACGTGCTGCCGGGCCCTAGCAGGAGGCCTTGTGAGTTCCATGTCAACAGTGCGGCAAAACGCGAGTCGCCTCGCGAGCGCAGTGGGTGCTTTTGTCTTGGCATTCGGCGTTCTCGGGCTCGCGTCGCCCGCCCAGGCGGATGTCGTCAATCCCGAAATGCCGTTCAAAATCAGCGGAAACGTCCAGAACAAGGGTGAGCCGATTGCTGGCGTCACCATCAACCTCACGGGTGGCGGCGGCTACGCGGCCACGGTGATGACTGACGCCGAGGGCAAATTCACGGCGGGAGTTCCGGAAAAAGAAGCCGACTATTCGGTGGCCGTCGATGAAACCACTCTTCCCGATGGCATCGCGGTTATCGACAACCCCGCAACCGAATTCGTCGAGGCAAACGTTCAGACGGTGACCGTCGGTCCGGGTGGACGAGCCACCATGAACTTTTTCATCGGACAGGGCGAACGCCACGTCACGAGCATGTTTGACCAAGTCGTTCAGCGACTCATTTCAGGCCTCAACTTCGGTCTCATGTTGGCGCTCGCATCGGTGGGTCTCTCGCTGATTTATGGCACCACCGGTATTTCGAACTTCGCGCACGCCGAACTCGTCACCTTCGGGGCAATCGCCACCCTCGGACTGGTTGCCGTGATGGGCGAGGGGATGTTGTGGCTCGCAATCCCCCTCGCGATCGTCCTCTCGGCCGGCTTCGGCTGGGGGCTGGACGCCGCACTGTGGGCGCCTCTCAGACGACGGGGAATGGGACTCGTGCAACTGATGATCGTCTCTATCGGGCTATCGCTCGGCATTCGATACACCTATCAGTTCTTCATCGGGGGCGTGACCGAGAACCTTCCGGGTTCGGGCGCCGAGCGTTTCAACCTTTTCGGGTCAGTCTCGCTCAGCATTATCGACATCGTCAGCATGGGGGTGTCGGTCTTGCTCATCATCGCTTTCGCCTGGTGGCTCAGCGCATCGAAGATCGGCAAGGCAACACGAGCAATCTCGGACAACCCCAGCCTCGCCGCATCGTCGGGAATCGACGTAGACGGTGTCGTCCGGATCGTCTGGATCATCGGATCTGCACTAGCTGGTTTCTCGGGAATTCTGTGGGCCTATTTCCGCCCCGGTATTCGCTGGGATATGGGCGGTCAGATCCTCCTGCTCATCTTTGCCGCGACGACCCTCGGCGGACTCGGCACGGCCTACGGTGCGTTGGTCGGTTCACTCATCGTGGGAATCCTCGTCGAGGGTTCGAGCCTGTTCATCCCCTCTGACCTCAAATACGTCGGAGCGCTCGTGGTCCTCATCGGGATCCTGCTGTTCCGCCCTCAAGGAATTCTCGGACGCAAGGAAAGGGTGGGATAGCTCATGGACTTCCTCGCAATCTTCAACTCATCAATCTCGTTCATCCTCGCCCCGACGACCATTGCCTATGCTCTGGCCACACTGGGTCTTGCGGTTCACTTCGGTTTCGGTGGGCTTCTCAATATGGGCATGGCGGGCTTCATGGCCCTCGGTGCATACGGCTACGCGATAGGCGTTTTGACGTTCGGACTCCCGTGGTATTTCGCCGCGTTTGTCGGGATCGGTGCGTCAGTTGTTTTCGCCCTGATTCTCGGAATTCCCACGCTGCGCCTTCGGGGCGACTATCTCGCGATTGTAACAATTGCAGCGGCGGAAATCGTTCGATTGTTGCTGCTGAGTTCGGCCTTCGGCGGAATCACCGGCTCTGCTGACGGGCTTTCGGGCTTCAACGGCCCCGGAGGAACCATCACCAACCCGACGGTTGGCGCCGGTGGTTTCAACGAGTCGAACCCGATTCCGCCCGGCGATTACGGATTCGTACCCTTCTTAGACAACGAACGCACGTGGTATCTCCGGATCGTCGGAATCATCATTCTGACGCTCGCAATCTTCCTCGTGTGGCGACTGGTGAATTCACCGTGGGGTCGGGTCATCAAGGGAATCCGTGAAGACGAGGACGCCGTGCGTTCGCTCGGCAAGAACGTCTTTGCCTACAAGATGCAGGCTCTGATCATCGGTGGTGTGCTTGGCGCTCTGGGCGGTCTCATGCTCGCCTTCTCGACCAACGTCAACTCGTCGGTGTACGTGACCTCGCTCACGTTCTTCCTCTGGACCGCGCTGCTCCTCGGCGGCGCCGCAACGGTGTTTGGTCCGCTAGCGGGTTCGATCATCTTCTGGGTGCTCCAGGCATTCCTCGGGTTGCTCTTCCCCGCGCTCGCAGACGCCGGACTGATGCCCTTCACCACCATCCAGGCAGCGCAGATCAAATACATCATTGTCGGATTCGCGCTGGTTCTCCTCGTGGTCTACCGACCTCAAGGTCTATTCGGAAACAAGAAGGAGTTGACCTTTGTCAAGTAACGAATCCTCCTCAACCCCCGTCAAGTCAACCGGCTTGCACGTCGGCGCAATCAAGCCCGGTGTCGCCAAGAAGGACCCCATCCTGGTCGCGGACGGCGTCCACCGCCAGTTCGGTGGACTGGTCGCCGTCGACGTCGAGCACGTTGAAATCCCCCGCAACGCCATCACCGCGCTCATCGGGCCCAACGGAGCGGGAAAAACGACGTTCTTCAACCTGCTCACCGGATTCGACCAGCCCGATAGGGGTGCGTGGTCGTTCAACGGGAATTCCCTTGCGAAACTCTCCGCGTTCAAGGTGGCGCGCAGGGGACTGATTCGCACGTTCCAGTTGACGAAGGCTCTTGGCCTCCTCACGGTCATGGACAACATGAAGCTGGGAAGCACGGAACAGACCGGCGAAAAACTCAGCGCTAGCCTTTTTCCCTTCCTCTGGAAGAAGAAAGAAATTGAAATCGAGGCAAAAGCCCTCGAAATCCTGACTCGGTTCAAACTCGACACCAAGCGCGACGACTTCGCTGCGTCGCTTTCGGGAGGGCAGCGCAAGCTACTCGAAATGGCGCGTGCTCTCATGACGAACCCGGAACTCGTCATGCTCGACGAGCCGATGGCGGGAGTCAACCCCGCGTTGACACAGTCGCTGCTTGACCACATCCTCAACCTCAAAAAAGACGGCATGACCGTCCTCTTTGTCGAACACGACATGCAGATGGTTCGCCACATCGCAGACTGGGTCATCGTTATGGCCGAAGGAAAGGTCGTCGCCGAAGGCGCACCCGACGAGGTCATGAAAAACACCGCCGTCATCGACGCGTATCTCGGTAGCCACCAAGACATCGACCTTGGGGCTGTGACCGGCCGCATCACGCTGCCGAAGATTTCGAAGGAGAAGTAATGGCGTCGAAGACCGAAATCCCTGTCGTCGAGACGAAGGACCTGTTTGCGGGCTACCTTCCCGGTGTCAACATTCTCAACGGAACCAACCTCTACGCCAATAAAGGTGAACTCATCGGCATCATCGG
>JBEGPO010000107.1:0-5460 GCA_041181465.1 Actinomycetota bacterium
CCGCTCGTCACCCTGGCCACCACGATGGACGACGGCGCCGATCGCGCCGCCGCACTCGCAGCGAAGTAAGGATTAGAAGAATGTCGATTTTCCTCACCAAGGATTCGCGCGTCATCGTTCAGGGCATCACTGGCGGCGAGGGCTCGAAGCACACCGCTTTGATGCTCAAGGCCGGCACCAAGGTCGTCGGCGGAGTTAACGCCCGTAAGGCGGGAACAACCGTCGAGCACGGCGACGTCACGCTTCCCGTTTTCGGAACCGTCTCAGAAGCCATGACCGAGACAGGCGCAGACGTGTCGGTCGTATTCGTTCCCCCGGCATTCGCCAAGGACGCGGTCATGGAGGCGATTGACGCGGCGATGCCTCTCATCGTCGTCATCACCGAAGGCATCCCCGTGCAGGACACCGCCGAGTTCTGGGCGTACGCCTCGACAAAGGTCACGAGTCGCATCATCGGGCCGAACTGCCCCGGCATCATCACACCAGGTGAGGCGCTCGCCGGAATTACGCCAGCAACCATCACGGGGGCGGGACCGATTGGTCTCGTGTCGAAGTCAGGAACGCTCACTTACCAAATGATGTTCGAGCTTCGCGATATTGGGTTCTCGACTGCAATCGGAATCGGCGGAGACCCGATTGTTGGCACAACGCACATCGATGCGCTCGCCGCATTCGAGGCTGACCCCGACACGAAGGCGATTGTCATGATCGGTGAAATCGGCGGCGACGCCGAGGAGCGCGCGGCGGATTACATTCGTGCGAACGTGACCAAGCCGGTAGTCGGCTACGTCGCGGGATTCACCGCACCCGAGGGCAAGACCATGGGCCACGCCGGCGCAATCGTGTCCGGCTCGTCGGGAACCGCTCAAGCGAAAAAGGAGGCCCTTGAGGCCGCTGGAGTTCGCGTCGGCAAGACCCCGAGCGAAACCGCGCAGCTCATGCGCGAGGTCATCGCGGCCCTGTAACGTGCCTCGCGGACTCGTTGTCCTCTTTACGCTTCTTGAGGCGTTGTTTGTCGTTGGGCTCGGTATTTTCCTTCCGTTCGTTTTCGGTGTCGTGGGTTGGGCGTCGCTCACGGGTGTCAATTCGACCCCGGTCGCAATCTGGCAACTGGCGGTTCAGGCGTGGGCGCTCGGTCACGGCGTTCCGTTACACGTGTCGCTCGGAGATTCGTCGGCGGTGTTGGTCAACGACATGGCAACCTTCGACCTCACGCTCGCACCGTTCGCGTTCGCCCTCGTCACGGCACTTCTGGGTCGCCGAGCCGGTCGCCGGCTGGCGGGATCGGATGATGCAACCCTCGTGGTTGGCTTGCTTGTCTTCTTCATGGGCAGCCTCGCTCTCCTCGCGTTGTTGAGCGGCCAGAGTTCGCTTGTTCAACTCGACGTCGCCTCGGGCACGGTGCGCGTGCTCGCACCGTTCGTCGTCGGCCTTGTCATCGGGTGGCGACCGTGGGAGGACGATCGTTCATCGCGGGCACTGACCCCGGGGGTCCCGAGCGTGTGGCGAGAAGTCATCGACATCGCGCGGCGCATCGCAGGAGCCACACTGGCGGGGTTGGTGGTCATCGCATCGTTCGGGCTGCTCGCGTTACTCTGTGTCGGGTTCTCGACGGAAATCGCGCTATACGAGTCGCTTCACACTGGAATACTTGGCGGACTCGTGATTACGGTCGCTCAAATCGCGTTTATTCCGGTGGCACTGGTCTGGACGATATCGTGGGTCGCCGGACCGGGTTTCACTCTCGGAACAGGTGCGATTGTGTCGCCGTTTGTGACGACTGCAGGCGCTGTGCCCGCAATCCCGCTGTTGGGAGCGATTCCCGAAACGAACACGATCGGCGAGTGGGTCACCGCCATTCCGGCGATTCTGGCATTTGTTGCGGCCGCGCGATTCGCCGCCGACCTTCGTTCTCGCGGCCAGTTTTTCAATCCCGGCAACATCACCGATCTTGGTCGTGTTGCCGCCACGGCTGCGCTCGCGGCGGTCGCAATCGGGCTGGCAACGGTCTTGGTCGGTTCGTACGCAACCGGCTCGGCCGGACCGGGACGATTCGCTCACCTCGGAATCAATCCCCTCACCACCGGTTTGGTCCTCGCCGCTGGGGTATTTGCCGGATCGCTCGCGGGACTCTTCCTCGGAAAAATTGTTCGCGATTCGAAGGCAATGCGGGGCGCCTAGCCAGAACTCCGTAACTCGCCCGTCGGTAAACTGGTTAAATGTTGCGCGTCGTGGTTCTCATCTCGGGTCGGGGGTCGAATCTGCGCGCGTTCGTCGATTCCTGTGCGGACGGATCGATTCCCGCAACCGTCGTTGCGGTCGGCGCTGACTCCGACGTTCCCGGGCTAGACCACGCGAGGCACTTTGACATTCCCACCTTCGTGGAAGCTCTCGAGCCCGATGGTGACCGCGATGTCTGGGGCGCGCGTCTCGGTGACCGGATAGCCGATTTCGCACCTGACCTTGTCATTCTCTCGGGATTCATGCGGCTCGTGCCACCGGCGTTTGTCCGCCGCTTCGCCCCGATGCTCCTCAACACGCATCCCGCTTTTCTGCCGGAGTTCCCCGGCATACACGCGGTTCGAGACGCGTTCGAGGCGCGTGTCATCGAGACCGGCGCGAGCGTCATCGTTGTTGACGACGGTGTAGACACGGGCCCGATTCTCGCTCAGCGCCGAGTTCCCGTCGTCGACGGGGACACCGAATCGACACTGCACGACCGCATCAAGATTGCCGAGCGCGAGTTGCTCGCCGACGTGGTTCGCGACATCGCAGACCGTGAAACTGCGATCGAGGAGAACTGATGGTTTCCGGCCTTCCCGCCCCCGACCGCGCAAGAGACCGCGTCCCGATCCGGCGGGCACTCATTTCGGTAAGTGACAAGACGGAACTCCTCACTCTGGCTCGTGCACTGTCGGCGGCCGGCGTCGAGCTCGTGTCTACTGGGTCAACGTGCCAAACGATCCGTGACGCCGGAATTGATGTGCGGGAAGTCAGTGAAGTGACGGGTTTTCCTGAATCGCTGGACGGTCGGGTCAAGACGTTGCACCCCTCGATTCACGCGGGACTACTCGCAGACCTGCGTTACGACTCTCATGTCAATCAACTGTCGGAATTGGGTATCGTGCCGTTCGAGCTCATTGTCGTCAACCTGTATCCCTTTTCTGACACGGTCGCGAGTGGCGCTGACGCGACCGTTGTCGTCGAAAACATCGACATTGGCGGGCCTGCCATGGTTCGCGCGGCCGCCAAGAACCACCACAACGTCGCTGTCGTGGTCGACCCGAGCGATTACGCCGACATAATCGACGCTGTCGTCGCTGGAGGCACGACGCTCGAGCAGCGCCGAGTTCTCGCTGGTCGAGCGTTCGCTCACACCGCGGGGTATGACGCCGCGGTTGCGACGTGGATGCACAACGAGTATCCGCACGATGAATCGGGTTTCGCCCCCGCTCTTCGAATTGCGGCGGAAAAACTCGACACTTTGCGATACGGAGAGAATTCTCATCAGGCCGGGGCGGTTTATGGTGTGCACGGTGGTGCGGGAATCGCGCAAGCGACCCAACTTCACGGCAAAGAGATGTCCTACAACAACTTTGTCGACGCGGACGCGGCCGTTCGCGCGGCGTTCGACCACGCAGAACCCGCGGTTGCCATCGTCAAACACGCGAACCCGTGTGGCATTGCCGCTGGCTCCACAATCGCCGAGGCTCATGCTCGTGCTCACGCCTGCGACCCTGTCTCGGCATTCGGTGGCGTAATCGCGTCGAACGGAATCATTAGCAAGGCCGCGGCGGAATCCATCGTCGATGTGTTCACCGAGGTGGTTGTTGCCCCCGGATTCGACGCGGATGCTCTTGCTATTCTCATGACGAAGAAAAACCTGCGGCTGTTGGTGCTTCCCGAATCGTTCACCGCGGTCGAGCGTGACGTGCGACAAGTCTCGGGTGGGTTCCTTGTTCAAGACATTGACCGATTCTTTGCACCGGCAGCCGAATGGACGCTCGTCACGGGAGCTCCGGCGGACCCGTCCACTCTGGCGGACCTCGAGTTCGCATGGCGCGCATGTCGTGCCGTGAAATCGAACGCCATCCTGTTGGCGAAGGACGGCGCATCGGTGGGCATCGGCATGGGGCAGGTCAATCGCGTTGACTCGTGCCACCTGGCAGTGACCAGAGCGGGCGGCCGAGCGAACGGAAGTGTCGCGGCAAGCGACGCGTTCTTCCCCTTCGCCGACGGACTCCAGGTGTTGCTTGATGCGGGTGTCGCCGCGATAGTTCAACCCGGTGGATCGGTGCGTGACGACGAGGTAGTCGCCGCGGCGACCGCGGCGGGAGTGACGATGTATTTCACCAATGAGCGACACTTTTTTCATTAACACTGAATTCGCTAGATGTTCACGTGAATTCTCTAAAATGGGCTCGTTCGCACTTTACGTATGAAAGGAAAATAAGTGGACTTCTTTACTGCAATCAAAACCGTTTTAGGCAAGTACGCCGACTTCAAAGGCGTCGCATCGCGCTCTGAGTACTGGTGGTGGTGGTTCTTCACGGTGATCGCCGCGGTCGCATTTGGGTCGACGTCGGGCACTCTCGAGGAACCCAACACGGCAGTCACGGGAATCGCGTCAGCTTTTTCTCTTGGAACGTTCATCCCGACCTTCGCGGTCACCTGGCGCCGCTATCACGATGTCGGACTTTCGGGTAAGTGGCTCTTGCTCACCTACATCCTGCCGGTCGTCCTGCTGGTGGTCGCCGTCGTTATCGCATTCCCGATCATCATGCAGGAGTTGGAATGGTACGGAACCATCACACCTGAAGCTCTACCCGGACTCATCGGGGCAGCGCTTGTGCCTATTCTCGGGGGTCTAGCGATATGGATCTTCAACTTCGTTGTCACCCTTCGCGGATCGAAGTCGGCCGCTGAGGGCAACAAGTACGCCGCGTAGTTAGTCGCCTCGCATCGAATCGAAGGTGTCCATCATGTCTTCGATCTCGCTCATTGACTGCCACGAGAAATCTGTTTTCGTCAAGTCGGAGTGAATTGCGATCCACAATCGGGACGGTTCTGAATCCAGGACCGTCCCGATTGCCGTCATGATGTCGACGTCAGCGGGCTGTCCGATGCTTGATGCGAACGCCGCAAAGTTTTCGGCCTTCAGCGTGTGGTAACAATCCGAACCGGAGCGATCGCCGACGAATACTATGTCTTCTCGTTCGCGGCGGACCTCGATGTGTTGGTAGCGCCCGTCCCGGGAACTGTAGGTCTTTTCCATTTCTCCTCTTTTCTCTCGTGATCTCTTGTCTATTCCGAGAGTATCCCGAGGCACCGACGGGGAAAGGGTCAGATTGTGCGGTGGTGAGCATCGAACCACAAACCCACATTTCTCACCGCCAGCGGTGGAATAGACTGGGGCGGGCTCGCTGTAACGAAAGGTTTACCCGTGCAAAAAATCAAGGT
>JBEGPO010000108.1:0-7379 GCA_041181465.1 Actinomycetota bacterium
GCCATATTCATCGTGCTTGGTGCTGCGCTTCTCGAGAGCTATTCGTGGCTGTTTTACATCTTTGGCGCCTACCTCGTCTACGTGGCGATTCAGCAACTGCGCGAAAAGGACGAGCACGGTAGCGGCGAGGACAACTTCGTTATGGCGTGGCTCAAAAAGGTTCTTCGCGTTCACCCAGAGTGGCGCGACACCGACCGTTGGCGCACGATGGTCAACGGCGAAAAGTTTCTGACGCCGGCCATTCTCGTTCTCGTGTCACTGGGCACAATCGACCTCATTTTTGCACTCGACTCGATTCCCGCGATTTTTGGAATCACCACGAGTCCTTTCCTGGTTTTCACGTGCAATATTCTCGCGTTGATGGGGCTTCGACAGCTTTACTTCCTGTTGGGTGATCTAGTCGACCGCCTCCACTACCTGGGTCACGGAATTGCGGCAATCCTCGGCTTCATCGGGTTCAAACTCGTCAACCACGCATTGCACCTCAACGAACTCCCGTTCATCAACAACGGGCAACACGTTGAAATCGTTCCCGAGATACCGACGTGGCTCTCGCTTGTCGTGATTGTCCTCACGTTGGTCGTGGCAGTTCTCGCGAGTCTTGCACGCACGAAGCGCGAAGAGTCCGCGAAATAACTTTTCGCACGCTGATAAACTGGGTCCGATGAACACCGCGTCCAACCGTCCACGCACACTTGCCGAAAAGGTCTGGGATGACCACCTGGTCGTCAAGGGTGAAAACGGCGAGCCCGACCTGCTCTACATCGACCTTCACCTCGTGCACGAAGTGACAAGCCCACAAGCATTCGATGGTCTCAGACATGCCGGAAGGCCCGTTCGTCGGCCAGACCTCACGATTGCGACCGAGGACCACAACACTCCGACACTTAACATCGGCGCACAGATTGCCGACCCGATTTCGCGAACCCAGATCGACGCACTTCGAACGAACGCCACAGAATTTGGTATCCGCCTTCACTCACTCGGAGACATCGAACAGGGAATCGTTCACGTCGTCGGGCCCCAACTCGGGCTGACCATGCCCGGCATCACCGTTGTCTGTGGTGACAGCCACACCTCGACACACGGCGCTTTCGGTGCGATGGCGTTCGGAATCGGTACCTCGGAAGTCGAGCACGTTCTCGCCACTCAAACTCTTCCCCTCACCCCGTTCAAGACCATGGCAATTACGGTCAATGGTCACTTGCGCCCTGGTGTCACTGCGAAAGACATCATTCTCGCGGTGATCGCAAAGATTGGTACCGGCGGCGGTCAGGGATATGTTCTGGAATATCGAGGCAGCGCGATTCGGGAATTGTCGATGGAAGGGCGGATGACGATCTGCAACATGTCGATCGAGGCGGGTGCGCGCGCCGGCATGGTTGCCCCCGACGAGACAACATTTGCGTACCTCAAGGGGCGCGCACATGCGCCAGAGGGCGCCGATTGGGATGCCGCCGTTGCGTACTGGAAAACGCTGCCCACGGATGACGGCGCGACCTTCGACGCCGAGGTCGTGCTCGACGGCGACCTACTCGAGCCCTTTGTCACGTGGGGAACGAATCCAGGCCAGGGTGTTGCGCTGTCGGCATCGGTACCGAACCCCGCGGACATCGCCGACCCCAACGAACGCGCCAGCGCGGAACGTGCTCTTGAATACATGGACCTCGCCGCGGGAACTCCGATGAAGGACATCCGCGTCGACCAGGTGTTCATGGGGTCGTGCACGAATTCCCGCATCGAAGACCTGCGCGCATTCGCGAGTGTCATCAAAGGTAAAAAGCTGGCGGACGGTGTCAAGCTCATGGTCGTCCCGGGTTCGGCTCGTGTTCGACTCGAGGCCGAGGCCGAGGGAATCGACGCGATTGTGACCGAATTTGGCGGGGAATGGCGGTTCGCCGGCTGCTCGATGTGCCTCGGGATGAACCCCGACAAACTCCAGCCGGGCGAGCGTTGCGCGTCAACGTCGAATCGAAACTTCGAAGGGCGACAGGGCGCTGGCGGTCGGACTCATCTCGTCTCGCCGCTTGTCGCCGCCGCGACCGCGATTCGCGGGACTCTCTCAAGCCCGTGGGATGTGGACTAAACATGGACAAAGTTTCGACCGTTAGTGGGATCGGCGTGCCGCTTCGCCGCACGAACGTGGACACCGACCAGATCATCCCCGCTGAGTTCCTCAAGCGGGTCACGAAGACGGGTTTTGAGGACGCCTTGTTCGAACGCTGGCGAAAAGACCCCGAGTTCGTCCTCAACACGCAACCGTTTTCGAACGGGACCGTGCTCGTCGCGGGGATGGACTTTGGAACCGGTTCGTCACGCGAACACGCGGTCTGGGCGCTGTGGGACTTCGGTTTCCGCGCCGTCATCGCACCGCGCTTCGGCGACATCTTCCGAGGAAACTCTGGCAAACAGGGCTTGCTCACCGCCGTCGTGCCCGAGACCGTTGTTGAGCAGATCTGGGCGGCGCTGGAAGCCACCCCCGGAACCGAGGTGACCGTTGATGTTGAGTCGCGAACGGTAACCTGTGGAAGCGTGGCTAGCGCATTCGAGATTGACGACTACACCCGATGGAGGCTCATGGAAGGCCTCGACGACATCGGTTTGACGCTGCGTCACGCAACCGACATTGACGTTTTTGAATCCCGTCGCGAATCCTGGCGCCCGACGACGTTGCCCGCCCGATGACGGCACACGACGACGCTCGCGCCCAGGGGGCCAAAGTCGGCCTGTCGGTCGACACGCTGATCATTCACGGCGGAAAGCCTCTTCACGGTCGTGTGGATGTGCGTGGTGCAAAAAACCTCGTGACCAAGGCGATGGTTGCCGCACTTCTGGGTGATTCGCCGTCCGTCCTGCGAGATGTTCCCAACATTTCGGATGTTGCGGTCGTGCGCGGACTCCTTGAGGCTCACGGTGTTCACGTCACCGACTCGGCTGAAGGCGAACTCACTCTCGACCCGACAAAAGTCACGAGCGCTCACTTCGCTGAGATCGATGCGCACGCCGGTTCGAGTCGAATCCCGATTTTGTTCTGTGGCCCGCTGTTGCACCAGTTGGGCGAAGCGTTCATCCCTGACCTTGGTGGCTGCCGCATCGGCGATCGCCCCATTGACTTCCACCTTGATGCCCTTCGTGCCTTTGGGGCGGTCGTCACCAAGCAACCGCAGGGGATTCACTTGACAGCGCCAGAGCGACTCGTCGGCGCACACATCGAACTTCCGTTCCCGTCTGTCGGCGCGACCGAACAGGTGTTGCTCACGGCCGTTCGAGCAGAGGGCGTCACCGAGCTCAAGAACGCCGCGATCGAACCCGAGATCATGGATCTCATCGCGATTCTGCAAAAGATGGGTGCGATCATCTGGATCGAACCAAATCGAACGATTTTCATCGAAGGAGTCGACAGTCTTCACGGCTTCGAACACCGATCGCTCTTCGACCGCAACGAAGCGGCGTCGTGGGCGTGCGCCGCACTCGTCACCAAGGGTGACATTTTTGTCGTTGGCGCCAAGCAACCGGAACTTCTCACTTTCCTCAACGTCTTCCGAAAGGTCGGCGGTGAGTTCGAGGTCCACGAGGACGGAATTCGATTCCGACATCCCGGAGGACAGTTGAAGCCCGTCGTAGTCGAGACCGACGTTCACCCCGGTTTCATGACCGACTGGCAGCAACCGCTGGTCGTCGCTCTCACGCAGGCTGAGGGTACCTCGATTGTTCACGAGACGGTCTATGAGAACCGCTTTGGGTTCACCGAATCGCTGAACAAGATGGGTGCGAACATCGAAATTCATCAGGATGGAATCGCGTCCATCACGCGTCGCGTCCCCCGTCGCAAGTTGGAACAGGCCGCGGTCATCGTGGGTCCGACCCCCCTTCACGGCGCCGACATCCGCGTCCCCGACCTTCGCGGAGGTTTCTCGCACCTCATCGCTGCCCTGGCTGCAACGGGCACGAGCACGATCAGCAACGTCGGAATAATCGCTCGAGGATACGAACACTTCATCGACAAGCTCCGTGACCTCGGCGCCGACTTTGAGCTCGCGGACTAGGCTTTCCGCAAGGAGGAGCAGGATGACAAAGAGCGAGAAATCCGCGCGCTGGCGCGTGACCGCGAGCATTGCCCTGCCCCTTATGGGACTCATCTCACGCATCACTGTCCGCGGTATCGACAACGTACCGGCTACGGGCGGGTTCATCCTTGCACCCTGCCACTTCAGTGCAATCGACCCTGTGGTGATGGGTGTTGCACTGTGGAAGGCGGGTCGTACTCCGCGTTTCATGGCGAAAGAGTCGTTGTTTCGTGTGCCCATTTTGGGCTCCGTGCTGCGCGGACTCGGCCAAATTCCGGTGGAAAGAACAGGTCAACAGCGAGCGATGGGGCCGATGAAAGCCGCGCGCTCACTCGCGAAGTCAGGCGGAGGAATAATCGTCTACCCCGAGGGTTCTCTCACGCGAGACCCCGACCTGTGGCCGATGCGAGGAAAGACGGGCGCTGTCCGAATGGCCCTCGATGCCAACATTCCGTTGATTCCCGCGGCCCACTGGGGAACGCAGATTCTGATGCCCCGTTATTCGGGAAAAATCCGTTTCTTTCCTCCGACACCGATCACCGTGCTTTTCGGCAAACCGATCGACCTATCGGCATTCAGAGGCAAGGCACTCGATCAGAAGTTGCTCACCGCGGCGACCGAAATTTTGATGACGGCCATCGCCGAACTTCAAGGTCAACTGCGAGGCGAAAAACCGCCAACCGCGCGGTGGGACCCGGTCGAACACAACCAGACCACAACGGGGAAGTTTAAATGACCACCGTTGCGGTGCTCGGAGCGGGCGCGTGGGGAACGACATTCGCGAAGGTCCTCGCCGATGGTGGCGCCGAGGTTCGGTTATGGGCTCGCCGTGACGAAATCGCCCGCGAAATCAACGAAACCCATCGCAACACCACGTATCTGCAACGCGTCAACCTTCCGCTCACCGTCAGCGCATCGACCTCCTTGTCAGCGACCCTCGCAGGGGTCGACGAGGTTTATCTGTCAGTTCCGTCTCAGTCGTTGCGATCGGTGCTCGAGGCAATCGATGGCCAACTGGGCGATTCCGTTCCTGTCGTTTCACTCATGAAGGGCGTCGAACGACAAACCGGACTGCGCATGAGCGAAGTGATCCGTGACGTAACCGGAATCGACGAATCCCGCGTCGCTGTGGTTTCTGGCCCGAACCTCGCGCTCGAGCTCGCCAAGGAAGAACCGACCGCCTCGGCGGTGTCGTCGACCAGCACCGAGACCGCTGTCACCGTCGCCGCGACGTGCCGCAACCAATACTTCACAACCTTGACAAACACCGACGTGATCGGCACCGAATTCGGCGGAGTGCTCAAGAACCTCATCGCTGTCGCCGTGGGAATCGCGGACGGCGTCGGATACGGCGACAACACCAAGGCATCCATCATTACGCGTGGATTAGCGGAACTGTCGGCGTTCGCCTCGGCGTATGGCGCGCGCCCCGAGACGATGTGGGGACTCGCCGGGCTCGGCGATCTGATTGCCACCTGTGAATCCCCGCTGTCCCGCAACAACACCGCGGGCAGACTATTGGGGCAGGGCTATTCGTTTGACAGGGTCATTCGGCAGATGGACCAGACCGCAGAGGGCCTGTCGTCTGTCGATCCGATCCTGGTACTCGCTGCCGCGAAAGGCGTGTCGATGCCGATTGTCTCGCAGGTCCAACGAGTCTTGCAGGGCACACTCGACCCGCGCGAACTTGCGCCGCACCTCGCGACCGACTCCGAAACTCCGTCGGAGGAATAGGTGGCGATCCAGGCGCTGGCTGATGGCCGGGTGCTCGCCGAACGAATTGGTGGCACGCCCGTGCGAGTAGTCGCACTTCACGGCTGGGGGCGGTCCGGGGTCGACTTCACCGGTTTGCTGGCCGGGCTTGATGCTGTGGCTATTCACTTGCCGGGTTTCGGTCTGGCCGCCGCACCCGACGCGGTCTGGGGGACCGACGATTACGCACGGCTTGTTGCCGACGCGATCGAGCCTTTGGGGCCTGTTGTTGTGGTCGGACATTCGTTCGGCGGCCGAATTGCGGTTCGCCTCGCGGCGTCGCGCCCCGAACTTATTTCCGGTCTCGTGCTGACCGGTGCGCCGCTCGTCAGACTCACGCCCGTGTCGAAACCGAAACTGTCGTATCGAATCGCAAAGACGCTCAATCGAATCGGGCTCGTTCCTGACTCGGTCATGGAGTCTCGACGCACAAAAGCGGGAAGCGCCGACTACAACGCGGCGCAGGGAATCATGCGCGACATCATGGTGAAGACCGTAAACGAGAACTATGACGACGACCTCGCGCGCATCACGGCACCAACGTGGCTGGTGTGGGGCGAGAACGACACGGCCGCACCGACCGCGGCGGGTAGGGTCGCATCCGGGCGGATCCGAGGGGCGCGCTGGACGGTCGTCCCCGGCGAAGCACACCTGCTTACTCCCGTCCTGTCGGCGGCCGTTCGCGTCGCGGTTGAGGAGGCTCTCGGATGACCGAACTTCTCGCCTGGGCAATCATCGGGCTTCTCCCTGTGATTGTCGGCGTCAAATGGCTCAGGGTTGCGCAACGCGAGCACTACATCGTCGGCTGGACGACCCGCATCGCACTCGGCTGGGGTCGTTCGCGCCAGATGTCGTGGTGGCCCCTCATCGCGGCAGTTGCTCTGGAATTCTTGTCGTCGACCATCTCGACAGCGTCGTGGTGGACATCACTCGTCGTACCGACCGCCGTCTTCGCGCTGGTGTTGTGGTGGCCGTGGGGACTGCGTTTCCGCGGGACGTCGTCGCCGCTGCAGTGGACCGCCCGAGTTCAACGTCTCGCATCACTATGGCTAGTGCTCTCGTGGTTGTTCTTGTTTGCCGCGAGCAGTTTGAGCCTGTCCTACGCGGTCGTCCTTTTTGGGTTCGTGGCTCCCGGAGTAATGGACCTCGCGTTGGTGATTGCCCGGCCAATTGAAAAAGCGCTGTCGAAGAAATGGCTCGTCGCCGCGCAAAAGAAGCTTCGTCACGTGAACCCAACGGTGGTGGCAATCACCGGCTCGTATGGGAAGACATCGACGAAGGGCTACGTCGCCCACCTCGTTGCCGCCAAATATTCGGTCGTGCCGAGCCCCGCGTCGTTCAACAACTTGATGGGGCTTGCGCGAGCAGTCAACGACAAACTGACACCCGGCACCGAAGTTTTCGTCGCCGAGATGGGCGTTTACGGCGAGGGCGAGATCCGCGAACTGTCGAAATCGTTCCCGCCCGACATCGCCGCGATAACAACGATCGGCGAGGCCCACCTCGAACGCATGGGGAGCCGTGACGCTATCCTTCGCGCCAAGAGCGAGATTGTCGAGA
>JBEGPO010000109.1:0-3490 GCA_041181465.1 Actinomycetota bacterium
TCTCGGACATACCCGTTCTTCAAATGGCGGTCACGAGCGATCTCGCGCCCGATCAACTGAACCAAGCGTTGAAGGACATCGCGGTTAAAGAACTAACCAAGTTGGACGGCGTTCGAGACGCTGCGGTGTTTGGTGCAAACGGTGAACACATCGCCATCGTCCCCAACGCCGATAAGTTGGCGGACCTGGAATTGACGAATACCGACATCCAGACCGCACTCCAGACCGCCGGAATTCGAATCGGTGCGGGCAGCGTCATGTCCACGAGAGGTGAATTGTCGATTGTGTCGGGAACTCCACTCGCAAGCCTCCGAGACATCCGCTCGGTCCCCGTCACGATTCCCTACAAGCCGCCAGCAGTCTCGGTGCCGACCGCGCCGACTATACCGACGTTTCCGGCCATCTCGGTGATTCCCCGGGGCGTCGGAACGTGGAGCTGGGACGAGTTGAACGGTGGCGAGTGCATCGACAACTACACCGATGCAAATCAAGATTCTTACGACGTCGTCGTTGACTGTGCGGCCGCGCACGACGCGCAACTGGTTCGCGTCGGCGACCTGCGTACGGATGCGGGAATCCCTATTTACCCGGGTGACTCTGCGGTGGGACCCGTCGCGATGGGCGAGTGCTTCGCCTCCGGAATTATTGAGGAGTCGGCCTACGCGACCTACCCGACATTGTTGACGGATGTCCGATACCCGAAGAGCCAGACCCAGTGGAACAAGGGCAATACGTTCTATTACTGCTTCGCTCACGCCAACCCAATCGCCGACATAACGGGAAGCGTCGCTGGCAGCAAAGTGAACACTATTGTTCCCGCTGCGCCAGCAGTCCCTGGATCGTCCGTGACCAGCCCTCCGTCATTTACCTCGCCCGTTGCTCCGACGATTCCAACGACGCGCTCGGTCACCACGATTGGTGAACTCGCGAGCGTGTCCATCCAGCCTGACGCCATCACCTCCATCTCTAGCGTCAACGGCCAACCATCGCTGACTCTTGCCATCACCAAACGTGCCGACGCGAACACTGTTGACGTGTCGCGTGCGGTCACGGCGGCCCTGCCCGCGCTAACTGACCTGCTCGGTAACGGCACTAAATTCACCATTGTTTTCGACCAGGCGCCGTTCATCGAAAAGAGCATCGAATCGCTCGCAGTTGAGGGTCTCCTCGGGCTGATCTTTGCCATTATCGTGATTCTCGTCTTCCTGATGTCGATTCGATCGACACTCGTCACCGCGGTGTCGATTCCGACGTCGTTGTTGCTCACGTTCATCGGTATGTGGGCGAGCAACTTCTCACTCAACATCCTCACTATCGGCGCCGTCACCATCTCGATCGGTCGAGTCGTCGACGACTCGATCGTGGTCGTCGAAAACATCAAGAGGCACTTGTCACTCGGTGAAGAACGCATGGTCGCCATTCGTGACGGCGTCAAAGAGGTCGCGACGGCGGTCACCGCGTCGACCATCACCACGGTCGCCGTGTTCCTCCCGTTGGCGTTCGTGGGCGGATTGTCTGGCGAGCTGTTCCAGCCCTTCGCCGTCACCGTCACAATTGCACTCCTCGCGTCGCTTTTCGTGTCGCTTACGATTGTTCCTGTGCTCGCCTACTGGTTCCTCGGCAACAAGAAGCCGAAAAAGAACTCGTCGACAAAGCCAGCCAAGCCGGTCAAGTCGGTATCGGAAGACAACGACTTCTTGCAGCGCAACTACCGCCCGATCGTTCGTTGGACAATCACCCACCCCGTCGCGACGATGCTCATTGCCCTTCTCACCCTGGGAGGGACGCTCGCACTCGCTCCGTTGATGAAAACCAACTTTGTTGGGGGAAGCGGCCAGTCAACCATCACGCTCACGCATTCGACACCGGCGGGACTGACGCTGATGGACCGCGCAGCAGTGGCCGAAGATGTTGAGGCGAAACTCTTGGACTATGAGGGTATCGAAACCGTTCAGACGTCGATCGGCGGTGGAAACGGTTTTGCCGCGTTCAATGGCCAGGCCGGGAACATTGTCTACCAGATCACTATCTCTGATGAAGTGGATGCTGATCTGGTCCGCGCTGAAGTCACGCGCGACCTCGAAACCATCACGGACACGGGCGAGATTAGGTCGGCGCAGGGCGGAGCCTTTGGTTCCCAAACAATCGACATCACTGTAAAGGCGCCCTCAGAAGAGACGCTCACCACCGTTACCGCAGCCATCGCCGCGGCGATCACCGAGTCCAAATCGGCCGACAGTGTCACGACCTCGCTCGACGACACCCAGTCGTTCATCTCGATCTCGATCAAGCGCGCGGCGGCGGCGAAGTACGCCCTGTCGGAAGTAATCATCGGGCGCACGCTGGCCGGTCTCATCGCACCGAGCGCCATCGGTCAGGTCGTTATCGATGACGTCACGATGGACCTCATTGTAGAAACGAAGAATTCGCCGGAAACGTTGGACGAATTGCGCAAGTACAAATTGACGACGCCGCTCGGAGCCAAGGTTCGTCTTTCTAACGTTGCAACCATCGGCATCACCGAAACGGCCGCATCGCGCACCACGGAGCGCGGTGTGTTGTCGGCGTCTGTAGCGGTGACGCCCACGTCGGACAACCTCTCTGAATCGACCGTGGCGGTCAACACTGCGCTCGCGAGCGTCGAGTTGCCGTCGGGAACCACAGCCACGGTTGGCGGTGTCGCCCAAGACCAGGTGGAGTCATTCCAACAGTTGGGCCTCGCGCTTCTCGCCGCAATCTTGATTGTGTACGTCGTCATGGTCGCAACGTTCCGATCGTTGCGTCAACCCCTGCTATTGCTCGTCTCGATTCCGTTCGCGGCGACTGGCGCAATCGGGCTGCAGATCATCTCGGGAATCCCCCTGGGAATCTCGTCGCTCATCGGGTTGTTGATGCTCGTCGGAATCGTGGTCACGAACGCCATCGTTCTCATCGACCTCGTGAACCAGTACCGCGAACGCGGGGGTTCGGTCATCGAATCGTTGCTCGACGGAACCAGCCGACGTGTTCGACCGGTGTTGATGACGGCACTCGCGACCGTTTTTGCGTTGACGCCTCTTGCGACCGGAGTCACGGGAAGTGGCGGATTCATTTCGCAACCTCTGGCGATCGTCGTTATTGGTGGCTTGTTGTCGTCAACGATTCTGACACTGCTCGTTCTGCCCGCGCTCTACTCGCTCGTCGAGGGACGCAAGGAACGCAAGGCGGCTCGCCGGGCTCTAAAGGCCTAGGGCGCCGGAGACAGCACCCACAACACCTCGGCAGGCTCGCTCGTCGAGGGGTTGCGCCAGGTGTGTGGTTCGCGGCCACGAAACGTCATTGCGTCCCCGGTATCGAGGTTGTGCGTGGTGGGGCCGAGAATGATGTCAAACCGTCCCTTGAGCACGTAGACGAATTCGATTTCGGTGTCGAGGGCATACAGTTCGTCTCCACCGGAACCCTGCGGGCTGACAATCGAGTGCAAGACCTCTACGTGTGTTTGTGAGCCCGG
>JBEGPO010000110.1:0-2908 GCA_041181465.1 Actinomycetota bacterium
TTCCTGCTCTCGGGGCAAAAGACCGAGTTCAATTCGCCGCGTGAGGCCATGGCGAAGGGAATCGCGACGGTGTTCCAAGACCTCGCCACGGTTCCGTTGATGTCGGTCTGGCGAAACTTCTTCCTCGGGAACGAACCAAAGAAGTGGTGGAAGCCGCTTGGAATTCTCGACACGAAGTTTGCGAAAGAAACTGCCAAGGCCGAACTCCTCAACATGGGAATCGACCTTCGTGACACAAACCAGGCAATCGGCACCCTCTCGGGTGGTGAGCGTCAGGCTGTTGCGATTGCCCGAGCGGTGTACTTCGGTGCCAACGTTCTGATCCTCGACGAACCGACAAGCGCCCTCGGGGTTCGGCAATCGGGAATCGTGCTCAAATACATCCTCGCTGCGCGTGAACGCGGTGTCGCGGTGATTTTCATCACCCACAACCCACACCACGCGTTCCTTGTTGGCGACCACTTCTACCTGCTCAACCGTGGTCGCATGACCGCGTCATTCGTGCGTGAAAAGGTGCAGCTTGACGAGTTGATTCAGGCGATGGCGGGTGGAGCCGAGCTCGACACGCTGACCCACGAAATCAGCGTCATCCGTCAGGATTAGGTTCGAACACAGCAAAGCGGCGTGGGGAAACTCGCGCCGTTTTCTGGTTTGACAGTTATTTCTCGACGACGGTGACTTCGAACGAATACAGGTCGGGCCGGTAATAGTGCGAACCGTATTCGATGCCGACCCCCGAGTTGTCGAAGGCCGCACGTTCCATCGTGAGCAGCGCAGTGCCGCGATCGATATCGAGGTGTCCGGCTTCTGCGGTATTGGCGGTGCGTGCACCAATTTTTTGTTTGGCTACGCGGATCGTGACCCCACGGCCTCGAAGGATTTCGTAGAGCCCCAAGACGGACAGCTCACCTTCGGAGATGTCGAGGAAGTGTTCGGGCAACCAGTTTTCGAGAACCGCGACGGGCACGCCGTTGGCGATCCGAAGTCGGCGGATGTGCAGTACAGGCGACCCTATGGGAACTCCCAGGCGATCGGCCACCGTGTCGTTCGCCTTGTCTGCAGAGTAGAACAACAGTTCCGTCGTGGGTTTCTGTTCACCCTTCGTGAGGTCGTCAAAGAGGGACGTTAGCTCGAGACCGCGCGTGACTCGGCCATGGACGACCTGGGTTCCAACACCGCGACGCCGAACCAGCAGTCCCTTGTCAACGAGGTCCTGAATTGCGCGACGGATCGTCGGTCGGCTGAGGTTGAGGCGCCCAGCGAGAGCGACTTCGTTTTCGAGTCGAGCACCCGCGGGGAGAGCACCCTCCATGATCGCCTTTTCGATTCGCTGCTCAACTTGGTAGTAGAGGGGAATTGGGCCAGAGCGCTCAAGGTCAGCAAACAGGTTTGTCATGACGTTGTCGTTCATGTCTCACCCTCCCGCAAGCGAACAAAAGTGCCGTGTTGTCACATTGTACGAACAAATAGACAATCTCCGCATATGTAACGCTACGCTGGCGGGATGCGCTCTGTCCGGCTTTACGTTCCCGCTGTCTTTGCGATGGCTTTTTGGGCCACAAACTTCGCTTTTGCGCCGGTGGTGCTGGAATCTATCGGACCCATCCAATTGACCGGGATGCGCTGGTTCATTTCTCTCATCGCACTGGTTCCACTCGCCATGATCATGGAGAAGGCGACCCGCGCTGTCATTGTTAGCGAGTGGAAAACCCACGTTGTGCAAGCGCTGCTCGGCTACGTCGGATACACCCTGCTTCTCTATTACGCGCTCGGCGTGACCTCGCCCGTGACCGCCGCCGTTCTAATCTCGCTCAATCCCGCCACGATCGCCATTGCCGCTCGGTTTGTTCTTCACGAAAATTTGTCCACGCGAACAGTCATCGGAATCGCGATCTCTTTTGTTGGTGCTGTCGTCGTCGTCTTGGGAACAGGAATCGCGGGAGAGTTCACGGTCTCGTACGGTGACGCGCTGGTGCTTTTGGCCATCGTCTTGTGGACCGCTTATTCGATGGTGTCCCCGCGCATCACAACGCCGCCCATCACGGCGACTGCCGTCCACGCGGGCATTTCAGGAATCATCATGATTCCCGTGATGGCCATCGACATCGCCCTGGGAAACGGCGCATGGCTACATCTTGACGGGTTCGATTGGCTCGGCATTCTGTGGATTGGGTTCATCCCGTCCGCCGGAGCGTACTTCCTCTGGAACATTTCGTCCGGCCTGATCGGACCCACGCGAACCGGTGCTTTTCTCAATCTGATCCCCGTTTTCACGGCACTTCTCGTCATCGCCGTCGGCGGTTCGGTAACTCCCACCCAACTCGCTGGCGGAGCTCTTGTGTTGATTGGTGTGACCTACGCGAATCGCACCGCGCGAGCCGCTCGGTGACCCTCGCTTAGACTTGCCGAATGGCTCTTTCCATCGGTATCGTCGGACTCCCCAATGTGGGAAAATCGACACTGTTCAATGCGCTCACGCGCAACAACGTTCTCGCAGCGAACTACCCGTTCGCGACAATCGAGCCAAACATCGGTGTGGTCAACCTGCCCGACCCGCGCCTCGATGTCCTCGCCACGATATTTGGGAGTGAGCGAATCCTTCCTGCGCCGGTGTCGTTCGTCGACATCGCCGGAATCGTCAAGGGTGCATCAGAGGGCGAAGGGTTGGGAAACCAATTCCTCGCCAACATCCGTGAGTCGGATGCCATCGCACAGGTCGTGCGCGGTTTTGCGGACAACGATGTCATCCACGTTGCGGGCAAGGTCGACCCCAAGGACGATCTCGAGACCATCAACACCGAGTTGATTCTTGCCGACCTGCAGACGCTCGAGAAAGCGATTCCGCGATACGAAAAAGAGGTCAAGGGCAAGAAAATGGAGCCCGATGTCCTCGCCGTAGCCGTTGAGG
>JBEGPO010000111.1:0-4706 GCA_041181465.1 Actinomycetota bacterium
GTGCCGAAGTTGTCTCCCAGCTTCTTGACGAGATCGGCAAGGCTGTAGAACTCCGAGTACAGCGCCTTACCCAGGTCGACGATGACATGAACCTTTTCGAATTGTTCCTGTTGGTGCCAGAGGAAGGCGATCGACTTGAGCGACATAAACAAGACGTTCGGGGACACGAGCGCGATGTTCATGTCGAGTGCGTCGTCGTAAAGAGCGGCATCGGCGTTGAGCGCGGCCGTGAGAATCGTTTCGCTGGGGACAAACATGATCACGTAGTCGGCACTGCCGCTGAGCTTGACGGTGTACTTCCGATCGTGAATGTCCTTCATGTGCTTGCGGACCTCGGCGGCGTGCTTCTTGAGAAGCGCCGTGTTGTCGCGACCTTCGGCGGCGGCGTCGACGGCCTCCATGTAGGCATTGGTGGGTACTTTCGAATCGATGATGATGTGACGGTCACCGGGCAGGTGGACAACGAGGTCGGGGCGGCCTTTTTTGCCGTCGTCATCGAGAGCGTCGACCTGCACCTGGGTGTTGAAGTCGGCGTGTTCAACCAGCCCAGCGGCTTCGATGAGTCGACGGAGTTGGTGTTCGCCCCAGCCGCCTCGGACGTTCGACGATCCGCCAGAGCCGAGCGCTGCTTTGAGGCCAGCGGTGAGCCCCGTCAATTTCTCGGTTTTTTCAACCGAGATTCGCAGGGCGTCAACGACCGACGTGTACTGGTTCCCACGCTCGTTTTCCATGGTGCGTACCGAATCGCCCAGTTGTTTGAGCATGAGCGTCACCGGTTCCAACTTGGTCATCACCGCGTTGTCTTCGGCGCCCCGCTTCGATTCTTTTTCACGGAACTCATCGAGGAAGCCCTGGAGTTCCGCGATGCGCTGTTGTTGCAGTTCTGTCGTGGCGGCAAGCCCCGCGACCGTCACCGCGTCACCCGTCGACGACGCCATAACGTATCGCCCGACGAGAATTCCAATGACAGCGCCGACGACGAGCCCGATTGCAAGATAGATGATCATGTCCATGTTCCCAGTCTGACAGTGAGCACCCCCAGACTTTCTATAGTCCGCGGTCAGAGTGCCGCTTTTGTGTTGTTGGCTGGTGAAACGAGCCAGTATGTCCTAACATAGGTAGAAGACGAGATTCCACGCCGCTAACCACTGAAAGTAATGACTAATGACAACCTCATTTGACGTCATCACTATTGGTCGCGTCGGCATCGACATTTATCCCTTGCAGATCGGTGTCGGATTAGAGGACGTCACCTCGTTCGGTAAGTTCCTCGGCGGAAGCGCGACCAACGTCGCTGTGGCCGCCGCAAAGCACGGTCTCAACTCGGCGGTCATCACGCGCACCGGCAACGACCCGTTCGGAAAGTTCGTTCACAACGAACTTGTTCGCCTCGGTGTCAGTGACCGATTCGTCTCGGGGGTCGATGGGTTGAACACTCCGGTCGTTTTCTGCGAGATCTACCCGCCGGACGACTTCCCGCTCTACTTTTACCGCGAGCCGAAAGCGCCGGATCTTGAAATCAAGGCCTCGGAATTGGACCTCGACGCGATTCGTGACGCAAGCATCTATTGGTCGACCCTGACGGGACTCAGCGAAGAGCCTTCGCGCGAGGCACACCACGTCGCCTGGGATGCTCGCGGGCGAAAGCCGCTCACTATTCTTGACCTCGACTACCGCGAGATGTTCTGGGATTCTCCCGAGCTCGCAACGGTCGAAGCCGCCAGCGCCCTCGCCAAAGTGACCGTTGCCGTCGGCAACAAAGAAGAGTGCCAGGTCGCCGTGGGCGAAACCGACCCGCACCGGGCAGCCGACGCGCTTCTCGAACGCGGTATCGAACTCGCCATCGTCAAGCAGGGCCCCAAGGGGGTTCTCGCCAAGACGCGCGACGGTGCCGTCGAAGTTCCCCCGTACTTCGTCGAGGTCGTCAACGGGCTTGGAGCCGGTGACTCTTTCGGAGGGGCGCTGTGCTACGGACTCATCCAGGGCTGGGACCTGGCGGATGTGCTTCGCTTCGCCAACGTGGCGGGTGCGATCGTGGCGTCTCGCCTCGAATGTTCGACGGCAATGCCGACGACTGACGAGGTGCTCGCCATCGTGAAGGAGATCTCGTAATGGTACAACTCGACTTTGACGCGCTGCGCGAAACGCGTGCGACGAACCCCGGCCGACTCGCCGAGGTTTTCGCGAACCGTCAGCGCCGCGAACTCCTCGCCGGCGACGGCCGACTCATGATTGTTGCCGCTGACCACCCGGCGCGTGGCGCGCTCGCCGTCGGCGCGAACCCGACCGCGATGTCGGACCGCTATGAACTCTTGACCAACCTCGCCATCGCACTGGACCGACCCGGTGTCGACGGTGTGCTCGGGACACCCGACATCATCGACGACCTGGCGCTGCTCGGGCTTCTTGACAACAAAATCGTGGTCGGCTCGATGAACCGTGGTGGTTTGCGCGGCTCGTCCTTCGAGATGGACGACCGTTACACGGCCTACGACATGCCTGCCATCCAGCGCGACGGCCTCGACTTCGCCAAGAATCTCGTGCGCATCAACCTGAAGGACGCGGCGACCGCCGACACTCTCGAATCGACGGCGTTCGCCGTGAGCGAGGCGGCTGAACTCGAAATCCCCATCATGCTCGAACCGTTCATGAGCGAATGGGTCAACGGGTCGATCACCAACAACCTGTCGACGGAACAGGTCATTCTCTCGGTCGCCATCGCGGCGGGGCTCGGAAACTCGAGCGCCTACTCGTGGCTCAAGATCCCCGTCGTCCCCGACATGGAACGCGTCATGGCGTCGACGACGCTTCCGACACTCCTGCTCGGCGGAGACCCGGGTGACAACGAAGACGAACTCATCGAGCAGTGGGCCAACGCACTCACGCTGCCCGGTGTGCGAGGACTCGTCGTCGGCCGATCGTTGCTGTACCCCGGAAGCGGAGACGTGGCGAAAGCCGTTGACGCCGCTGCACAACTCGTCCACGGTTCGTAGACTTGAGGAAAAAGGAATAACCATGACCAACAACACCGTCCCGCACTGGATCAACGGCGCACGCGACCACGGCACGACCGACCGCACCGCCCCCGTCTACGACCCCGCCCTCGGCAAGGAGACCAAACGCGTTGTCCTCGCCAACCAGGCCGACATCGAGAAGGCGATTGCCAGCGCTCATGCGGCGTATCCCGAATGGCGCGACACCTCGATTGCTCGTCGCCAAGCGATCCTCTTTAACTTCCGTGAATTGCTCAATGCCAAGAAGGGCGAACTCGCCGAAATTCTGACCTCCGAGCACGGCAAGGTTCTCTCGGATGCCCTCGGCGAAATTTCGCGTGGTCAAGAGGTTGTTGAGTTCGCGTGTGGTGTTCCGCACCTCGTCAAAGGTTCATACACCGAGAACGCGTCGACCGGAGTCGATGTCTATTCGATTCGTCAGCCCCTCGGCGTCGTCGGCGTCATCTCGCCCTTCAACTTCCCCGCCATGGTGCCGATGTGGTTTTTCCCCATCGCCATTGCCGCGGGAAACACCGTCGTCCTCAAGCCCTCCGAAAAAGACCCGTCGGCCGCAATTTGGCTTGGTGAACTGTGGAAGGAAGCCGGTCTTCCCGATGGCGTCTTCACCGTTCTGAACGGTGACAAGGAATCCGTTGACGGTTTGCTGACAGACCCCCGGGTTCACGCGATCTCGTTCGTCGGTTCGACGCCCATCGCTCAGTACGTTTACGAGACCGGCGCAAAGCACGGCAAGCGCGTCCAAGCACTCGGCGGAGCAAAGAACCACATGCTGGTCCTGCCCGACGCTGATCTCGACCTCGTGGCCGATTCGGCGATCAACGCCGGATTCGGCTCAGCCGGTGAGCGCTGCATGGCGATCTCGGTCGTCGTTGCCGTCGAGCCCGTTGCCGACTCACTCATCGAGAAGATCACCGCGCGCATGCGTTCGCTCGTCATCGGTGACGGTCGTCGTTCGTGTGACATGGGACCGCTCGTCACGGAACAGCATCGAGACAAGGTCGCGTCCTACATCGACATCGCGATTGCGGACGGAGCCGACGTGGTCGTCGATGGCCGCGGTATCGAGGTCGACGGTGACCCCAACGGTTTCTGGCTCGGACCCACGCTTATTGACAAGGTGCCGACCACCTCGAAGGTGTACACCGAAGAAATCTTTGGTCCAGTTTTATCGATTGTTCGCGTCAAGACGTACGACGAGGGAGTGGCGCTCATCAACGCCGGCGCTTTCGGAAACGGAACCGCGATCTTCACGAACGACGGTGGTGCCGCTCGACGTTTTCAGAACGAAATCCAGGTCGGCATGATCGGCATCAACGTTCCCATCCCCGTCCCCGTCGCGTACTACTCGTTCGGCGGCTGGAAGTCGTCACTCTTCGGCGACTCGAAGGCTCACGGAATGTATGGTTTCAATTTCTTCACTCAAGAAAAGACCATGACATCTCGTTGGCTCGACCCCAGCCACGGCGGAATCAACCTGGGCTTCCCCCAGAACTAGGCCGGGGAGTTCATCGCGGCCGTGGCGATTGCGGTCAACACATCGATGTCCGCGCGGACACCGTCAAGATTCGCGAGGACGGGAGATCCGTTTCGGATTGAATCCGCAAATGCGAGAAGTTGTCGGAGAAATCCCGTTTCGTTGATCTCGGTATATGTCGTATCTTGACGTTCCTGACCGTCATGACGCTGGACCAC
>JBEGPO010000112.1:0-6716 GCA_041181465.1 Actinomycetota bacterium
AACCTCTCTTTCAGTTCCAGAGTACCGAGTGCACGGTGGAATTGACGAAGGGAGGCCCGCGTTTCCGCGAACCTCCCGACGAAAATGAGTTTTAGGCGCCGACCTTGAAGCGGGCGAAGCCCGAAACAGTGAGTCCGGCCTGAGCGAGAACCTGCGTGATCGTGAGCTTGTTGTCACGCGCGTAGTCCTGTTCGAGAAGAGCGACCTGCTTGAAGAACGCGCCAAGGCGACCCTCCACAATCTTGGGAAGGGCGGCCTCGGGCTTGCCCTCTCCACGCGATATCTCTTCGACGATGCGGCGCTCGGCCTCAACGGCGTCCGCGGGGACCTCGTCCTTGGTCAGATACTGGGGGTCAGCGAACGAGATGTGCTGCGCAATCGCACGAGCGGTCTCTTCGTCCTTGCCCTCATAGGCCACAACGACGCCGACCTGCGGTGGCAGGTCTTTGCTCGTGCGGTGGAGGTAGACAGCGAACTGCGAGCCGGCAATCTTGACAACGCGGCGAAGTTCAACCTTCTCGCCAATGATGGCGGCGTCGTCGGCGATACGGTCTGCGATCGACTGTCCGCCGACCTGCGCAGCGAGAGCGGCTTCGGTCGAATCGGCTCCGGCGGCGGCAACCGCCTCGATGACGACATCCGCAAGCGCGATGAACTTCTCGTTCTTCGCAACGAAGTCGGTCTCGCAGGCGAGCTCGATCAGGTACACCGCGTCAGCGGTTTCCTTGGCGGCAACGAGGCCTTCGCTCGTCGAGCGATCGGCACGCTTGGCGTTACCCTTTGCGCCCTTTAGTCGAAGAATCTCGACGGCCTTGTCCATGTCTCCGCCGGCTTCGACGAGGGCGTTCTTGGTGTCAACCATTCCGGTCCCAAGGCGCTCACGGAGAGTCTTGACGTCTTCTAACGAAAAATCAGCCATGTGTGTGCTTTCTGTGTGAATTACTTGTCAGTGGAATCGGCGTCAGCGGCGGGAGCCTCTTCGGCGGGGGCTTCGGCGACAACCTCGGCCTCGACAGCAGGTGCTTCCTCAGCAGGTGCTTCCTCAGCAGGCGCTTCGGCGACGGGCGCTTCCGTGGCAACATCGGCGACCTCACCGAGAAGCTCGCGCTCCCAGTCGGCAAGGGGCTCGACGGCGGACACGTTTCCGGCCGCAGCAGGCTTGTCGTGACGGATAACGAGACCCTCGGCGACGGCGTCCGCGATGACGCGGGTGAGCAGTCCGACCGAACGGATCGCGTCGTCGTTACCCGGAATCGGGAACTGGATTTCGTCGGGGTCTGCGTTGGTGTCGAGGATTGCGACGACGGGGATCCCGAGCTTGGCTGCTTCGCTCATCGCGAGGTGCTCGCGCTTGGCGTCGACAACCCAGATCGCACTGGGAGTCTTGGTGAGGTTACGGATTCCACCGAGCGACTTGTGGAGCTTTTCGAGCTCGCGGCGCTTCATCAAGAGTTCCTTCTTGGTGAAACCCTTGGTGGTGTCCTCAAAGTCGACCTGTTCCAGTTCCTTCATGCGCTCGAGGCGGCCGAGGACGGTCTGGAAGTTGGTGAGAAGCCCACCGAGCCAGCGCTGGTTGACGTAAGGCTGACCGACGCGACCGGCTTCGGCTGCGATCGATTCCTGCGCCTGCTTCTTGGTGCCGACAAAAAGGACGGTGCCGCCACGGGCGACGGTCTCGCGAACGAACTCGTATGCCGCGTCGATGTGGGCGAGCGACTGCTGAAGGTCGATGATGTGGATGCCCGAACGTTCCGTCAGGATGAAGCGCTTGACCTTCGGGTTCCAGCGCTGTGTCTGGTGTCCGAAGTGCACGCCGCTGTCGAGCATTTGGCGAATTGTGATGACGGCCATGGCCGTTCTCCTTTTGTTGTGGTTGTTGCTCAGACGGATGTCTGGCCCTGGTGTCCGTACCGATTCCTCCCCGAAGGGACCAATGGTTTCGTGTAACTACTGGACACGCGAATTCGCTCACCGAAATGGGCGTACTTCTAGTGTACAGGCTGTCCACAGCCCTAGCGAACGGGGGTTTCTACCCTGTTGACGCCCAGCATCGGCCGGAAATTTGTCCGACGAGCGACAGTGGTGTCGTGACCGCAAGCCTGCGCCTTCCTCCCCCATCACTCGCCGTGCTCGTTATCCTGTTGGCGATGGTATCTACCGGCCGAGCCGAGGCAGGCTCACGCTGGTCCTGGCCGGTGGTCGGCGAGGTGATTCGCGGCTTCGCAAAGCCGGCAGATGCGTGGTCGGCCGGTCATCGCGGCATCGATATCCAGGCGGCCCCGGGTGCCGAAGTTCGAGCGCCGGTTGCTGCGCGCGTGACCTTCGTCGGTCCGGTCGCTGGTCGCGGGGTCATCGTGATGCGAACCCTCGAAGACGGCGACGTCACTCTGGAACCAATTGAACCGGCGGTTCTGCTCGGGGATGTCGTCAACGCCGGCGACATCGTGGGTTTCGTGCGGGGCGGACACCTCGGTGACAACGCGCTACACCTCGGATTACGGGTCGAGGGCGAATACGTCGACCCAACACCGTTTCTGCCACTGCAGCCGCGAATCGTCATTTACGACTCGTGGATCAATTCCTATGCCCTGGGATGAGCCGAGGCATATGCCTTCTTGAGACGTTCGCTTGACACGTGGGTGTAAATCTGGGTCGTGCCGACGCTCGAGTGCCCGAGAATCTCTTGCACGCTACGCAGATCCGCTCCGCCGTCCAAGAGGTGCGTCGCTGCGGTGTGCCGCAGAATGTGCGGGCCTTTGGGGCCAGCGCCGGGCATCGCGCCGATGATGGCGGCGACAACGCCGTAGACCGTCCGCGTCGTGAGTGGTTTTCCGCGAGCACCGACGAAAAGGTGTGTGGTCTCTGCCGTGACGGGCAGTTCGGGGCGGGCGTTGTCGCGGTAATCCAACAACGCCGCACGCGCGGGGACACCGAACGGGACCACCCGCTCTTTCGCCCCTTTTCCGAGGACCCGAACCGTCGAATCGGCCCAATCGATGTCGTCGAGCCGAATCCCGACGAGCTCCGAGACACGAATCGCCGAGGCGTACAGCAGTTCCCACATCGCGAGGTCGCGAACGGCGATGGCGTCCCCGGTCGCGGCCCGCACCGCGAGGTCGTCCAACACACGACCCATCGCGGTGGCCGCGACGACGCGCGGAAGATGAGCGGGTTTTTTCGGGGCGGAAAGGCGAGCGGCAACGTTCGTGGGAATGTCCCCGCGCGAGTGCGCCCAGTGGAAGAAGGACTTGACCGCCGAGACTCGTCGGCCGATCGAACTCGCGGCATCACCCGCGGTCGACATCGCCCACACCCACGAACGGCAGTCCTCGAGGGTGATGTCGGACAACGTGCTTGTTTCTGCAGACTTCAACGACTGAATAAACAGATCGAGGTCACCGCGATAGGCGCGCACCGTGTGCGAGCTCGCGTCGCGTGCCGCCTCTAATTCAAAGAGGTAGCGCGCTACGGACTCGTCAACTCTCATGTCAACCAGTGTGCGCGGGAAAACCGCGAATTATTTGCTGGACACACCCGTTTTGCGCGGAAGCCACATGCGCTCGCCGACCAGGAAGGTCAGCGACGGGACGACGACCGTGCGCACGAGGAGTGTGTCGAGCAACACACCGACACAGACGATGACGCCAATCTGGGTCAGGGTGATGAGCGGCAAGACTCCGAGAACCGCGAACACCGCGGCGAGCAGGACGCCGGCGCTCGTGATGACTCCACCGGTTGCACCGAGTGCCGTGATCATTCCCGCCTTGATTCCGGCTGGCTTGCCGTTGATGACGATCTCTGACTCTTCTTTGACACGCGTCATGAGGAACATGTTGTAGTCGATTCCGAGTGCCACGAGGAACAGGAAGGACAATACGAGGACGTTTCCGTCGAGTGCGGGGAATCCCCAGATTCCTTGGAACAACAACCACGACGAGCCGATGGCCGCAAAGTACGACGCGACGACGGTCGCGAGAAGGATGACGGGGGCAACAAATGCTCGCAACACCAGAATCAGGATGAGCAAAACGACCGCGAGGACTGACGGGAAAATCAGGTTTTGGTCGGCCTGGATCGCGAGATCGGTGTCCAAAATCTGGGCGTCGGTTCCACCGACCAACGCATCGCCGTCACCGACCGAATCGAGTCCGAGCCGGAAACCTGCGACCGCGGCCGTGGCTTCATCCGATTCGGATGCGAAGTCAAGCGTTGCGGTGATTTGTGTCCAGCCATCGTTCGTTTCGCCGACAGCCGAATAGGTGGGCTCTGGTTCGGGAGCCGGCGCGATGACGACCCCGGGAATCGGTGGGCCAGCAACCACGGGGGGTGCGGGGATTTCGACGAGCAGGTCCTTGTTGTCATCGAGGTAAGCCTGAACTTCGTCGACGTCGTTTTCGGAAGCCATGACGGTGAAGCCCGAGCCCTGGAATTCTTCGAACTTGTCCGTCAGAATCTCGATTCCGATAACCGCGCCAGGCTTGGTGAGGAATCGCTCGTTCGCCGTGAGACCCGTTTGAATCCCGAGTGCCGGAAGCGCCAGCGCGATGGCGAGAATCGCCGAGCCGATTCCGAAAACAACGGGACGACGCGAAATCGCCTTACCGGCTCGTGCCCACATGCTTTCGCGTTTCGGCATGACACCGAACTTGGGGGTCAGCGGCCAGAAAATCCAACGCGGCCAGATGACGAGTGCGAACGGAAGGACGATAACCCCCGCGATCATCGCCACCGCGATTCCCACGAATCCCGCGAGTCCGAGCGCGCGGTTCGAATCCAACTGGGTAAACAAAAGCACCGCCATAACGGCGAGAACGGTTCCACCCGACGCGATGATCGCGGGGGCGGTTCCACGAACGGCTTTGGCCATCGCATCCGCGCGATTCTCAAACTTGAGCAACTCTTCGCGATAGCGCGAAATGATGAGCAACGCATAGTTGGTCCCCGCACCGAAGACAAGCACCGAGAGAATTCCGGTGATAGAGGCATCGAGTTGCCCTCCAAGCATCTCGGCGGCCTTTCCCGCCATCGCGCCGGCCAGTCCGTCGGCCAAGCCGACCACGAGCAGCGGGACAATCCAGAGACTGGGCGAGCGGTACGTGACGAGAAGAAGAACAATCACGACGCTCGCGGTGACCAAGAGAAGGGTGAAGTCGGCACCGGCGAAAACGTTCGAGATGTCAATCGCAAAACCTTCAGGGCCAGAGAGGTACAGGTCGACACCACTCAAGCCAGTTTCGGCCGAATCGCGAATCTCGGCATAACGCTCTTCTTGGACCTCGACAACGAGGGTCTTGTCGAGCGGGATGATCGCCGACGCGGTCGTGCCGTCATCCGACACGAGCGCGGGAATCGCAAACTCAATGTCAGTGTGGTCGGCGAAGATCTCGGCGACGTTTTCGTTGATCGTCGCAAGTTCGTCGTCCGACAGCTCGGACTCCTTGGTGTACACAAGAAAAATGGACGTTCCGGTCGAATCGGGGAATTCCGCACTGATTCGAGCAACCTCGGCAGCTTCCGACGCGGTCGGTGCGCCACTCTCGGGTGCGACCTCTGCATCCGTCGTTGCCGAAAGGAAGAACATCGCACCAGCAACGGCGGTCGAGAGGACCATCGCAATCAGGGCGGACCAGAATCGGTAGGTCTTGTTCAAGAACATGGCGAAATCTCCGTACTTTTCCGTCACCCGCGCGGTGACCACGTCGTTCTAGCGTACCGAATTGTGCGGCGTTAAAGGTCGGCGGACTGCTCTCGTTCAGCGGTGTTGAAATCCGAGTTTTTGTTCGACACCATCTCCCGAATCTCTGCTTCCGACATTGTTTCCGCCATCGCGCGAAGTGCTGCGGGATAGCCCGCAACCTGTTCATAGTTTTCGACGTGGACAATCGAGTGAACGATGTCGGATTCATAAACATGAACAAGATTGATGGATTGAGCACCGTCAACGGCACTGAGAAGCAACGATTTGTCCGCACCGACGTCGACCGTGTAGCAGGTCGCACTGGCAACGCTCACGGGTACCCCGGCGAACTGTCCAAAAGTTGAGTAATGCAGGTGCCCGGCGAGGATCGTACGCACGTCAGTTCCCGCGATTACCTCAGCGAGTCGGGATCGCTGTTCTAATCCGATGAGGCGAACCAAAGGGTTGTGCGCTTCGAGCGGAGGGTGGTGCATCGCCAATACGGTTCCGCGACCGGCGGGCGTTGCGAGTTCCCCCGCCAGCCACTGGAGTTGAGCGTCGGTAACCGCACCGTGGTGATATCCGGGAACCGACGTGTCGAGCGAAATGATTCTGAGGCCGCCGACGTTGTAGACGCGATCCTGCACGGCATCGCTCTCGTCGTCGAACAATTCGCGCGAGTACGCCAGCCGTTCGTCGTGGTTTCCCATGACCCAGACCAGTTCGGCGCCCAATTCGGCCGCAACGGGTTCGACCAGTTTGCGCAAAAGTCGGTAGGCATCGACCTCAGCGACATCGGCAAGGTCACCGGTGAAAACGAGTGCATCGATACGTTGATCCCCCGCTCGGAGCCGGTCGAGAATGCGGGTGAGGTTGTGCGCGACGTCAACGGTAGAGAACAGTTTCCGATTCCCACCGAGCAGGTGGGTGTCGGAAATGTGGGCGATGACGTGGGTGACGTTCTCCGACTCCAGCATGTGACCAGATTAGCGTTCGACCATGTTCCACGTGCAGAGAATCGGCAACGGCCTCCGACGTC
>JBEGPO010000113.1:0-5584 GCA_041181465.1 Actinomycetota bacterium
GGTTTTTTCCCGCAGGAACTCTCGCAAACGCCGCAGCCGATGCCGACGTGCTCGTCACGCCGGAAAATGCTGGCTGGGCGTACAGCGGACTTCACGTCTACACCATGAGCACCGGAAACACCGTCTCGGTCGTCCTTGACGGAGAGGAGGGAGTTCTCGTTCCGCTATCGGCAGAGAACGTTTCGGTAACCGTAGACGGCGTCCCCTTCACCCTCGCCGGTCGCCGGGGCGTCTTCGCCGCGGTGTCGGACTGGATTTACATTCCGGTCGGATCAACCCTCACCGTGACAGGAGATTCCGGCGAGATTGCATTGTGCACCGCGCGCGCTAGCGAGGCTTTCCCCGTGCAGCATGTTCCCGCCGTCGACGTACCCGTCGAAGTTCGCGGGTCGGGTCAGGCAACGCGCCAGGTGACCAACATCGCAACACCTTCGTCATTCACGGGCGCGCACAGAATCAACGTGTGTGAGGTGATCACTCCTGGAGGCAACCTTTCATCGTGGCCTCCTCATCGACACGACGGAATCGGCGACTGCCCCACGACAAACGAAGAAATCTATTACTTCCGCATCGGGCGCGGCGAAAGTCCTCACGGCGACCCCACGGGCCAGGGACTGTTCCATCTCTATACCGTTGACGGCTCGGTCGACGACACCGTCATGATTCACGACGGCGACGTGTACAACGTTCCCGAGGGGTACCACGGCCCGACCGTGGCTCCGCCGGAATATCCGATGTATTTTCTTAACGTGCTGGCCGGTCCGGGCGATGAGCGAACGATGGCGTTCTGCGATGACCCCGATCACCATTGGATTCGTGACACATGGAACACCCAAACACAAGACCCCCGTTTGCCGATGACCTCGGCGTCGGGCCGCACAGGAAAGAGCTGAACATGAACCGTCGAATTGGAGTCGCCGTATTGGGCCTTGGCTGGATGGGAGAGGGACACAGTCGTTCCATGCTCCGTATTCCGTCACTGTTTCCGAATCGCTCATTTGATCCGGTGCTCGTCGTGTGTGCAGACACCGAGGAGGCACGTCGCGAGCGAGCGGTTCGCGACTTCGGGTTCGAGCGCGCTGTGGCCGACTGGCGTGAAGCAATCGCATCGGACGACGTCGACGTCGTCTGGGTCACCGCACCCAACATGCTGCACCTGCCCATGATTGAGGCGGCCTGTGCTGCAGGGAAGGCCGTGTTCAGCGAGAAGCCCATCGGCGGAAAGCCCGAACACACAGTCGCAGCCTACGAAATGGCGAAAGCGGCGGGTGTGCGGACGGGTGTTGGTTACAACTACCTGTGGGCGCCTCTCGTCATGCACGCACGGAACCTCATTGCCTCCGGTGAACTCGGTGAAATCACCCACTATCGTGGACGCTTCGTGTCAATGTACGGAAGTGACGAACTCGGCCTTCTGACGTGGCGCTTCATTCTCGACCAGGCCGGTTACGGCGTGACGAGCGACATTCTCAGCCACTCGGTGTCTCTTGCGCAGTACCTCATCGGTGACATCACCGATGTGGTGGGAATGCGCAACACGACCATTCCGCAACGCCCTCTGCCCACTGGAGCAGCGAGCCACTACGGCCGCGGCCGCCCCGAAGACCCCAAGGGCAACGTCGAAAACGAAGACTTCGCGTCGATGCTCTGTAACTTCGAAAACGGCGCAACCGGAACGTTTGAGGTGAGCCGCACGCTGGTCGGCCCCGAAAGCCAAAACGCGTTCGAGATCTACGGAACCAAGGGTGCGCTGGCGTGGAACCTCGAAAAGATGAACGAACTGCAGTACTACCGACTGACCGACGACATCAGTTCCGGTTACACCACAATCTACGGCGGCGATCGCTTCCCGTTCCACGGTGTTTTCTCGCCGGGTCAGGCGAACCCGATTGGGCTCGAGGATCTCGTCGCGATCGAGGACTATTCCTTTCTCGAAGCGCTGGCGACCGACGGAACGTTCTCGCCCAGTTTCCGCGAGGCAGTCGACGTCGTCAACGTACAACAGGCTCTCATCAATTCATGGGACTCCAAGACGTGGGAAACCGTGACAGACCTCACAGGAGAAAACCGTGGCAACTAAGACCATTCGCATCACGACCTCCGAGGCGCTCGTCCGGTACCTCATCGCGCAACGCACGATTGTTGATGGCGTCAATGTTCCCCTCTTTCCCGGCGCGTACGGCATCTTTGGCCACGGAAACGTGACGAGCCTTGGACACTCGCTCGAAATGCACCGCGAGGAACTTCCGGTTTGGCGTGGACAGAACGAGCAGGGCATGGGGTTGGCCGCCGCCGCCTTTGCTAAGGCAACGCGCAGGCAGCAGATCATGGTGTGCACGACGTCGATCGGGCCGGGCGCCACGAATATGGTGACGGCCGCCGGAGTCGCGATGTCGAACCGGCTCCCCGTCCTGTTCATCGCGGGTGACACCTTCGCGTCACGTCTGCCCGACCCCGTGCTTCAGCAGGTAGAGCACTTCGGAGTTCCCTCAACCACGGTCAACGACGCCTTCCGGCCGGTGGTTCGGTATTGGGATCGCATTACGCACCCAGCGCAGCTACTTAGCTCGTTGCCGCAGGCTGTTGCGACCATGCTCGATCCGGGCGATTGCGGTCCGGCGTTTATCGGTTTACCTCAAGACGTCGCCGCCGAGGCGTTCGACTACCCCGAGTCGTTCTTTGCCACGGCCGTGCAGGAATCCCCTCGGCCTCGTCCCGACCGCGGGCAACTCGCTCGCGCCGAGGAATTGCTGCGATCCGCCAAACGACCCGTGATCATTGCGGGAGGCGGGGTTCACTACTCGCGCGCGGAAGCCGAGTTGGCGACGTTCGCCGAAAAACACGGCATTCCGGTCGTCGAGACCGTCGCGGGAAAGTCCTCCCTTGTTGCCAGCCACCCCCGCTATTCCGGGCCCGTCGGTGTGACGGGTGCGGAAGCCGCCAACGCGGTGATTCGTGATGCCGACGTGATACTCGCCGTTGGCACGCGTCTCGAGGACTTCACCACCGGCTCGTGGACGCTGTTTTCGATCGAAACTCAGTTCGTGGGGCTCAATGCGGCACGGTTCGACGCCATCAAGCATCGCTCAACGCCGCTCGTCGCCGACGCTCGAGAGGGTCTTACCGAACTGAGCGACGCGCTCGGCGATTGGTCGACCGACGCATCCTGGACCGAAAACGCTAGCCGTTTGCGAGGCGAGCTCGACGTCTTCATCAGCGGGCGCATCGCCGACGACGGAGTGTGGCCGCCGAGCTACGCCCAATTGATCGGATTGGTGCACAGTGCTGCGACCGACGAGGACTATGTTCTCACGGCCGCGGGGGGGTTGCCCGGAGACCTCAACGTCAACTGGATGAGCAAGGCGGTCGCAAGTTTCGACTGTGAATACGGGTATTCCTGCATGGGTTACGAGATCTCTGGGGCGTGGGGTGCCGCGATGGCGCGCCCACGCGGTGAGGTCTTTGCGATGGTCGGGGACGGCTCGTATTTGATGATGAACTCCGACATCTACGCTTCGGTGCTGTCCGGCCACAAAATAATCCTCGTTGTCTGCGACAACGAGGGGTACGCCGTTATCGAGCGGTTGCAGACGAGCCAAGGCGGTGCGTCGTACAACAACATGTTGGCTGATTCCGCGGGAACCGGATCCGACGCGCGCGTCGACTTCGCCGCCCACGCCGCCTCGATGGGTGCCGTCACGTTCGAGGTGAACAGCCTCGCCGAGTTCGCCGACGCGCTCACCAAGGCACGTCAGGCCACTAGCACTGCGGTGATCGTGACCAAGGTTCGCGCCAAGGACTTCACCGAAGGTGGTGCGTTCTGGCAGGTTGGAGTGCCCGAAGTGTCAGATAGAACGAGCGTTATGGCCGCGCGTGCGTCAATGGACAAGGGTCTGCAGAACCAACGTCCCGGCGTCTAACGACCGCAAAGAAATTGTTGCGCGTTGGAATTCGGCTTGTGACGATTTTGGTCGCTGTTCGCCGTCAGAATGGAAATTGAACAAAGGTAAAGTTGACATACATTTGTTGCGTCGCTACTAGTTGCCGAAAGGGTGCCACGTGGAGCAAATCAAACTTGTCATTTGGGACCTCGATGACACGTTGTGGTCCGGAACAATCTCTGAAGGGCCGATCGAGCACATCACGCGGAATCACGACATCGTTGTCGCTCTCGCTCAACGTGGGATTATCAGCTCAATCTGCTCGATGAATGACAAGTCGGTGGCCTTAGAAGAACTTCAGGAATCGTCGATGGCCGACTATTTTGTGCTTCCCAGTATCGATTGGAATCCAAAAGGACCTCGAATTCGACAGTTGATTGAGGATCTCAATCTGCGTCCCATCAATGTCCTGTTCATTGATGACCTTGCCAAAAACCTTGAAGAAGCCCGTTTTGTTTGCCCTGATTTGAATGTTGCGCTACCAGAGATCCTCGACACGCTGTTGGACAACCCTGCTGTTGCCGGAAAACCTGACCCCGCTTTGAAGCGCTTGAAACAGTACAAAGTACTCGAACGCAAAATTTCGGAACAGTCAGCATTCCATGGTGACACCAACGACTTCCTTCGCCAGTCCGACATAAAGGTTGCCGTGCTACCGCCGACCGAAAATGACATTGAGCGACTTGAAGACCTCATCAATCGTTCCAACCAGCTTAACTTCACCAAACTTCGGGTTGACCAATCGACGCTTGCACACTTTGTGAACTCGACAGCCTCGACCACGGGCGCGGTGTGGGTCAGCGACAAATATGGCGATTACGGTCTTGCCGGGTTTTATGCCCTTGAAGACGGCGCACTCACCCAGTTTGTGTTCTCGTGTCGCATTTTGGGTTTCGGAGTGGAAAATTGGCTGTACCAAAAACTCGAGTGCCCGCCACTTGAAGTAAACGGGGAAGTGTCGACAAAACTCGACCGCGACACAACGATTGATTGGATTTCCGAGGTTGATTCTCATCGGGAATATGTTGAATCCACTGCGGCCGCTGAGCGGCTCCTGATCAAGGGTGGTTGTGACCTGAGGCAGTTGAACCCCTACCTAAGGGCCGATGTGGCAATCGATGAAGAAATGAACTATGTCACGCAAGCGGGTTTCAGCGCTAACCCTGAACACACCGAGATGTTGAGGCGCGCGACCCCCGGATTTGTCGACAAATTCAAGGACATTGTTGACCGAATTCCATTCCTCGATCGCGATGCTTTCGAGACTGGTTTCTTTGACGATGGGCACCGATTCACGCTCTACAGCGTGCTCATGGACTACACCCACGGGATTTACCGTTACAGAGACACTGAATTTGTTGTAACCCGCGGACACTTCACGACTGACTTGTTGACTCAGGGCGATTTTCTTGAGAAGCGCTTCGGAAAAGAATTTGCCGATTGGTTTATCAACAATTTCCAATTCGAGGGGCCACTCAGTGAAGAAGCCTTTGAGGCAAACCTCGAGTGGATGATTTCATTGCTTCCCGAGGGTGCTCGACTGATTCTCCTCAATGGTGCTGAGGTCGATCTGAACAGCACTAAGGAACCAGGACGGCATCTGCACCACCGAAAATACAACACAATCGTCGACCGCGTGGTCG
>JBEGPO010000114.1:0-5210 GCA_041181465.1 Actinomycetota bacterium
CGAGAACCTCGTCCACCGACTTCTGTCCGAAGTTTCGGATGTTCATGAGTTGGTGCTCAGTGAGGTTCACCAACTGTGCAAGGGTGTTGATTCCCTCGCGCTTGAGGCAATTGAAAGAACGAACCGTGAGGTCGAGTTCTTCAATGCGAATGTCGAGTCCTTCGCCCGTAACAACCTCTTCGAAGCGAGGCCCAATTTCGATTCCTTCGGCTTCGACGTTCAGTTCACGTGCAAGTCCAAACAATTCGACGAGAGTCCCACCAGCCGACGCGACAGCGTCGCGAGGAACGATTGATGCTTTGGTCTCGACGTCGACAACGAGCTTGTCAAAGTCGGTGCGCTCTCCGGCACGAGTTGCCTCGACGCGATAGGTCACCTTGAGAACGGGTGAATAAATCGAGTCAATCGCGATCGTACCGATGGGGGCACCGGCAATCTTGTTCTGCTCCACCGATACATATCCACGACCGCGCTCGATCGTGAGTTCGATTTCAAGGTTTCCCTCTTTCGACAGTGTCGCAACATGCATCTCGGGGTTGTGGATTTCTACTCCGGCGGGAGCCGTGATGTCGGCTGCGGTTGCAACACCAGCGCCCTTTTTACGGAGGTAGGCAACGACCGGCTCATCATGCTCACTCGATACCGTGATGTTCTTCAGGTTCAAGATGATTTCCGTGACGTCCTCGTGTACACCCGTGAGCGACGTAAACTCGTGCGGTGCACCGGTCACGCGAAAACGGGTGACTGCTGCGCCGGGGATTGACGACAAGAGGGTACGGCGGAGGGAGTTACCCAGGGTGTAGCCAAAACCCGGTTCAAGCGGTCCGATCACGAACTGTGAACGCGTGTCGGATTCGGTGATTTCGGTGAGCGTGGGGCGCTGTGCAATGAGCACGTGGTTTCCTTTCGGTCAGTGTCCGCTATATGACACTTCTCTGAATACGAATGTTGAATTGTTGGTGTGAGGCGAGCGGGTCTCCCCCTCACCCCGTTAAAACCCTGGTGCGTTAGACGCGGCGACGCTTGGGCGGGCGACAACCGTTGTGCGCCTGAGGCGTCACATCGGTGATCGATCCGACCTCGAGACCAGCGGCCTGGAGTGACCGAATTGCCGTTTCGCGACCGGAACCCGGACCCTTGACGAACACGTCGACCTTCTTCATGCCGTGTTCCTGTGCCTGACGGGCTGCCGATTCTGCAGCAAGCTGAGCGGCAAACGGAGTCGACTTTCGCGAACCCTTGAATCCAACGCCACCCGACGACGCCCACGAAATGACGTTACCCGACGGGTCGGTGATGGACACGATGGTGTTGTTGAACGTCGACTTGATGTGAGCCTGGCCCACGGCGATGTTCTTTTTGTCCTTACGACGGGGCTTACGGCCAGCGGTCGCTTTCGGTGATGCCATGATCTAGTTCCCTTTCCTAGGGCCGCAGCTAGCGGCCGGCCTTCTTCTTGCCGGCGACAGTGCGCTTCGGTCCCTTGCGGGTGCGGGCATTGGTCTTCGTGCGCTGTCCGTGAACGGGCAGGCCACGACGGTGACGGATTCCCTGGTACGAGCCCAGTTCGACCTTGCGTCGAATGTCCGCCTGAACCTCGCGGCGCAGGTCACCTTCGACCTTGAAGTTCGCGTCGATGTAGTCACGCAGCGCGATGAGCTGTTCGTCGGTGAGGTCCTTGACGCGGATGTTCTTGTCGATTTTGGTCTCGTCGAGAACCTGAACCGAACGGGTACGGCCAACGCCGTAAATGTAGGTGAGTGCGATTTCCACGCGCTTATCGCGGGGAATATCTACTCCAGCGAGACGTGCCATGAGGCTGCTCCTAGTGATTGAAGAGGTCTTTGCCAACATCGTTCCCAAGCCTCTTACTCGGGTGGTCCCCCACGAATGGGTTGTGATGCGGCGAGGTTATGTATTGAGTTGTCGGGGTGTTCGTTAGCCTTGGCGCTGCTTGTGGCGAGGGTTCTCGCAGATCACCATGACGTTTCCGTGGCGACGAATGACTTTACATTTGTCGCAGATTGGCTTGACGCTCGGATTGACCTTCATTGTGTTCTCCTGTTTCGCTGGCGTCGTACCCGGTGAATTCCGGGCCGTTCCTTCTGCGCGGTTACTTGTAGCGATAAACGATGCGACCTCGTGAAAGGTCGTAGGGGCTAAGTTCTACAATCACGCGGTCCTCGGGGAGGATACGGATGTAGTGCTGGCGCATTTTGCCCGAGATGTGCGCGAGGACCTTGTGGCCATTCGCTAGTTCGACCCGAAACATTGCGTTGGGCAATGCTTCTACGACCGAGCCTTCAATCTCGATAACGCCATCTTTGTTAGCCATGTTTCCGTTCGTTAGCTGCTCTCAACCACACGTCGTGCGGTCGGTGGGAAGCGCCACGGGGGCACGACACACCAAAGTACGAGAATACGCCACAAACCGCGGTTTTGCAACTAGAGGTTAGACGCGAAACCCTCGAAGGCCTAGCCCGTCGACAATTCGCCCCGTCACGTCGTCGATTAGACCGATTCCATCCACGCTGACGAGGATGCCGCGGGCGCCGTAAACCTGGATGAGAGGTGCGGTTTCGCGAGCATACAACTCGAGTCGATTGCGCATGACGTCCTCGGTGTCGTCGGTACGCCCCTGTTCGCTGGAACGCACACGAATTCGGTCAATCACGATGTCGGGATTGACCGTGAGCTCAACGACGACGTCAAGTTGGTTGCCCTGGGCTGCGAGGACTTCGTCCAAGGCGCGGACCTGGTCGAGGGTTCTCGGGTACCCATCGAGGAGAAACCCGCTCTCGCAATCGTCGTGTGCCAAGCGATCGGCAACAAGCGCGTTCGTGAGACTGTCGGGGACGTATTCGCCCCGGTCCATAAAACCCTTGGCCTCGACGCCGAGGGGGGTTTCGTCACGGACGTTGGCCCGAAAGATGTCTCCAGTCGAAATCGCGGGGATTCTGAAGGCTGTAGACAAGAGAACCGATTGAGTCCCCTTGCCGGCTCCCGGAGGACCAACGAGGAGCATGCGGACCATTAACCGAGCAGTCCTTCATAGTGACGCTGCTGCAGTTGAGCGTCGATCTGCTTGACGGTCTCGAGTCCAACACCGACGATGATGAGGATTGACGTTCCGCCGAAGGGGAAGTTCTGGTTCGCACCGATGGTCGCCAAGGCGATGAGCGGAATGAGGGCAACGACACCGAGGTAGAAGGCTCCTGGCAGAGTAATGCGGGACAAAACATAGTCAAGATACTCGGCGGTCGGGCGGCCAGCACGAATCCCCGGGATGAATCCGCCGTACTGCTTCATGTTGTCAGCGACCTCAATTGGGTTGAACGTGATGGCGACATAGAAGTACGTGAATCCGACGATCAACAAGAAGAACATCGCGGTGTAGAGAGGCTGATCGCCGCTGGCGAGGTTCGCGCTGATCCACAAGACCCAATCCGGTGCAACGGTACCAGCGGCCGGTTGGTTGAACTGAGCGATGAGTGCAGGCAGGTACAAGAGTGACGACGCAAAGATGACGGGGACGACGCCGGCCATGTTCACCTTGATGGGAATATACGTGCTGGTTCCGCCATAAGTTCGGGTTCCAACAACGCGCTTGGCGTATTGGACGGGGATGCGGCGCTGTGATTGCTCGACGAAGACGACGGCCGCCATGATGACGATTCCGATCGCGATGACGAGGAAAAAGATGCTGTTTCCTTCGGTGCGCTGGATTGCCCAGAGCGAGGTGGGGAAGCCGGCGGCAATCGACGCAAAGATGAGGATCGACATTCCGTTGCCGATACCGCGTTCGGTGATCAGTTCACCGAACCACATGATGAGGCCCGTTCCCGCGGTCATCGTGATGACAATCAACAGGATTGAATACCACGCATCGCTCGTGATGAGCTGCGTGCACTCGGGAATGCTCGAGGAAGCGCCAAAGAGTTGACCGCTTCGCGCTACCGTGACCAGAGTTGTCGACTGCAGAATTCCCAGACCAAGCGTGAGATACCGGGTGTACTGCGTCAGCTTGGACTGGCCGGCCTGGCCCTCTTTGTGCAACGTTTCGAAGTGCGGGATTACGACGCGAAGGAGCTGCGTGATAATGGACGCCGTGATGTACGGCATGATTCCCAGGGCAAAAATGGACAGCTGGAGGAGAGCGCCACCCGACAACATGTTGACGAGTTCGTAAATACCGTTGGTACCCGCACTGCCGGCGAGACAGGTCTGAACGTTCGCAAAGTCGACGAACGGTGCGGGCACGAACGAACCAAATCGGTACAGAACAATCATCACGAGGGTAAAGCCGATCTTCGTCCGCAGATCGGGGGTCCCCATGATTCGACGAATTGCGCTGAACACTAGTCCTCCTGTGACAGGCCTAACGGCCAACTCTCTAAATGTAGTAGAAAACGGGCCGAGGGGAACCCCGACCCGTTTCACCAGCTATTTGATCGAACCGCCTGCGGCGACAATCTTTTGTTCTGCGGACTTCGACACCTTGTCCACCGTGACGGTGACGGCGACCGAAATGTCCCCGTTTCCAAGAACCTTGACCTTCTCATTCTTGCGAACGGCACCCTTAGCCACGAGGTCGGCGATGGTGACATCTCCGCCCTTGGGGTAGAGCTCGGTGATGCGGTCGAGGTTGACAACCTGGTACTCGACGCGGAACGGGTTCGTGAACCCACGAAGTTTCGGCGTGCGCATGACGAAGTTGAGGTTTCCACCTTCAAGTCCGCGACGAACCTGGTAACGAGCCTTCGAGCCCTTGGTACCACGTCCAGCGGTCTTTCCCTTCGAGCCCTCACCGCGACCAACGCGAGTGCGAGCCTTCTTGGAACCTGCGGCGGGACGGAGGTGGTGCAACTTCAGAAGTTGAACCTTCTCGCCCGTTTCCGAGGCGGCGGGCTTTGGCTTCGCAGGCGCTTTCGCAGCAGGAGTCTTTTCGGCCACGTCGGCGGCCGGCTTGGCGGCAGCCTTCGGTGCCGCGGCCTTGGCCGGGGTCTTTGCAGGGGCTTTCGCGGCCGCAGCCTTGGCGGGCGCCTTCGCAGCGGCCGGCTTAGCGGCCGGCTTCTTTTCTTCAGCCATTACTTCACTTCCTCAACAGTGACGAGGTGCGCAACGGTGCGAACGTAACCCCGGTTGACCGAGTCGTCCGGACGGAGAACCGTCTGCCCAATGCGCTTCAGTCCGAGGCTGCGCAGCGTGTC
>JBEGPO010000115.1:0-9883 GCA_041181465.1 Actinomycetota bacterium
AATCTGCGGGGTCATCTGCTCGTCGAATCGCTTCAGACGGTTGTTGCGGTTGATGACGCGACGGTAAAGGTCGTTGAGGTCACTCGTGGCGAAACGTCCGCCATCGAGCTGGACCATCGGACGAAGGTCGGGCGGGATTACCGGGATCACGCGCAACACCATCGCCTCGGGAAGAGGAACGTCGCGGGGGTCCTGACCGGCGGGAACGAGGAAGGAGTTGACGACGCGGAGGCGCTTAATCGCACGGACCTTGCGCTGTCCCTTGCCGTTCTTGATTTCGTCGCGAAGAACTTCGCCTTCGGCCTTCAGCTTTTCGCGGTCGTTCTTGCCGAGATCCTTGAGCATGTGCTCGATGGCTTCCGCACCCATGAGAGCGGTGAAGTAGGTCTCGTCGAGAGTCGTCTTGTCAGGGTCGGTGTTTCCCTTGAAGTGATCGACGAGGAATCGGAACTCTGTGTCGTCACCCCACAGGCCACCCAGCTTGAGCGAACGGAACGAGTCCCACGCGCGCTGCCAGCGAGCAATGTCGTCGTCGAATGACTTGCGAATGTTCGCCATTTCGCGCTCAGCGGCTTCCTTGGCTTTGCGCTTGACGTCTGCCTTGGACTCTTCTGCTTCGAGCCTCGCGAGTTCGTCTTCGAGTTCCTTCTGGCGATCAGTGATTTCCTCGTCGCGGACTTTTTCGTAGTCACGAATTTCGGTCTGGACCATCTTCTCGACGATCGGCATGTCCTGGTGGATGCGCTCTTCGTTGATGTAGGTCACCATGTAGGCGGCGAAGTAAATGACCTTTTCGAGGTCCTTCGGCGCCATATCGAGAAGGTACCCGAGGCGGCTCGGAACACCCTTGAAGTACCAGATGTGAGTGACCGGGGCGGCAAGCTCGATGTGGCCCATGCGCTCGCGACGAACGGCCTGGCGAGTGACCTCGACACCGCATCGCTCACACGTGACGCCCTTGAAGCGAACACGCTTGTACTTGCCACAGGCGCACTCCCAGTCCTTGGAAGGACCAAAAATCTGTTCACCAAAGAGGCCGTCTTTCTCTGGCTTCAGGGTGCGGTAGTTGATGGTCTCAGGCTTCTTCACCTCACCGCTCGACCACGAACGAATTTGTTCGTTCGTCGCGAGCTTGATGCGAATCTGTTCAAAGGTTGTTACGTCGAGCACTTTTTTCTCTTTCGTATTTCTCGATAGTCAGTTCTCTGGGGGTGCCTATTCGGCGAAGTCCACTGCTGCGGACTCTTCACGGGCGATGTTGACACCCAGCGATGCGGTTGCACGGTCGGCGTCATCCGCCGTGTCACGAAGGTTGACAGGGTTCTCGGCGCCGTCGAGTACTTCGACGTTGAGTCCGAGAGACTGCATTTCCTTCATAAGGACCTTGAACGACTCAGGGATGCCAGGTTCCTGAATGTTCAAACCCTTGACGATGGCTTCGTACACCTTGACTCGACCGGCGATGTCGTCGGACTTGATGGTGAGGAGCTCTTGCAGAGCATAGGAAGCGCCATAGGCCTCGAGTGCCCAGACCTCCATCTCGCCGAATCGCTGTCCACCGAACTGCGCTTTTCCACCCAGCGGTTGCTGCGTGATCATCGAGTATGGTCCCGTCGAACGTGCGTGGATCTTGTCATCGACGAGGTGGTGCAACTTGAGGATGTACATGTAGCCGACCGAGATGGGGTCGGGGAACGGTTCCCCGGTGCGGCCGTTGAACAACTGCGCCTTACCGGACGACCCGATGAGCTGCTGACCGTTCTCACGAGGAAGCGTCGAGTCGAGAAGACCGGCGATTTCAACTTCGCTTGCACCGTCGAAGACGGGGGTTGCGACCTTGGTGCCGGGAGCAATCTCGCGTGCTTCCTCTGGGAGGAACTTCGCCCAGTCGGGGTTTCCGTTGACCTTCCACCCCTGCTTGGCTGCCCAACCGAGGTGCAGTTCAAGGACCTGACCGAAGTTCATTCGTCCGGGTACGCCGAGCGGGTTAAGGACGACGTCAACGGGGGTTCCGTCTTCGAGGAACGGCATGTCTTCGACCGGAAGGATCTTGGCGATAACACCCTTGTTCCCGTGGCGGCCAGCGAGCTTGTCACCCTCCGAGATCTTGCGCTTCTGGGCGATGTAGACGATGACCTTCTTGAGGACGCCGTTACCGAGCTCGTCGTCTTCGTCGTTCGAGTCGAAGATCTTGACGTCGATAACTGTTCCACGCTCGCCGTGCGGAACACGGAGAGACGAGTCGCGAACTTCCTTGCCCTTTTCGGCAAAGATCGCGCGAAGAAGTCGCTCTTCGGCGGTCAGTTCGGTCTCGCCCTTCGGGGTGATGCGACCGACGAGGATGTCTCCGGCGCGGACCTCGGCACCGATACGCACGATTCCCTCTTCGTCGAGGTGAGCGAGGCTCTCCTGCGACTGATTGGGGATGTCCCGAGTGATTTCCTGCGGTCCGAGCTTCGTGTCGCGGGCGTCAACGTCGTACTCTTCGATGTGAATCGACGAGAGCGTGTCGTCCTTGACGAGGTTCTGGCTGAGGATGATCGCGTCTTCGAAGTTGTGTCCCTCCCATGACATGAATGCCACGAGGAGGTTCTTTCCGAGAGCAAGTTCGCCGTTTTCCGTTGCGGGACCGTCAGCGAGAACGCCGCCCTTGGCGACTTTGTCTCCTTCGGATACAACGAGGCGGTGGTTGAAGTTAGTGCCCTGGTTCGAGCGCTCAAACTTGCGCAACACGTAGGGCGTGGTTGGCGGGATCTTGGCACTGGTGGTGGGGTCGATCTCGCCCGCTTTGTCGTTGAGGATAGTGACGCTATCGCCCGAGACCTCGGTGACAACACCAGCATGCACGGCGATGAGAACGTCGCCGGCGTCAACAGCCGCGTATGACTCCATTCCGGTTCCGACGATCGGAGCCTCTGAGCGAAGAAGCGGCACGGCCTGACGTTGCATGTTGGCACCCATGAGTGCGCGGTTCGCATCGTCGTGCTCGAGGAACGGAATGAGAGACGTCGCGATCGACACCATCTGGCGCGGTGAGACATCCATATAGTCCACGCGGTTCGCGGGAACCGTGTCGACCTCTCCACCCTTGATTCGAACGAGTACACGCTCTTCGGCGAGAGTCCCATCGGCATTCACCGGCGAACCGGCCTGGGCGACAATGTGCTCGTCCTCGTCGCTGGCGGTCAAGTAGTCAATCTTGTTGGTGACCTTGCCGTTGACGACCTGGCGGTAGGGGGTTTCGATGAAACCAAACGAGTTGATTCGAGCGAACGACGCGAGCGAACCAATCAGACCGATGTTCGGGCCTTCCGGGGTTTCGATCGGGCACATGCGTCCGTAGTGCGAGGGGTGAACGTCTCGGACCTCGACACCGGCACGCTCACGCGACAGTCCACCGGGTCCCAGCGCAGAAAGGCGGCGCTTGTGGGTGAGCCCGGCGAGCGGGTTGTTTTGGTCCATGAACTGCGACAACTGCGAAGTTCCGAAGAACTCCTTGATCGCCGCGGTCACGGGACGGATGTTGATAAGGGTCTGGGGCGTGATGGCCTCGACGTCCTGCGTGGTCATGCGTTCGCGAACGACGCGCTCCATCCGAGACAGACCCGTGCGGATCTGATTCTGGATGAGTTCGCCCACCGCGCGGATTCGACGGTTACCGAAGTGGTCGATGTCGTCGGTACCCAGCATGATTTCGACATTCTTGCCCGCACGCTTGCCGGCGATGGTCGCCTTACCTTCGTGCAGAGCAATCAGGTACTTGATCGTCGCCTTGATGTCCGACAGCGTGAGCACCGACTCGGTGATCGGAAGTTCGAGACCGAGCTTGCGGTTGAGCTTGTAACGGCCGACCTTGGCGAGGTCGAATCGCTTCGAGTTGAAATAAAAGTTGTCCAAAAGCGAACGCGCGGCTTCGAGTGCAACCTGCTCACCCGGACGGAGCTTCTTGTAGATGTCCTTGAGCGCGTCTTCTGCGGTAAGGATGTTGTCGTGGCTGAGGGTCTCTTCCATCGTGTAGGACCCAGCAAATTCCTTTTCGATCTCTTCGCGGGTCATGCCAAGAGCCTTAAGGAACACGCTCACCGACTGGCGACGCTTGCGGTCGATGCGAACACCAATCTGGTCACGCTTGTCGATTTCGAATTCGAGCCAGGCACCGCGGCTAGGAATCACGCGGCACGAAAAGAGGTCTTTGTCCGTCGTCTTGTCGTCGACCTTCTCGAAGTAGACACCGGGGCTGCGAACCAGCTGCGACACAACGACGCGCTCGGTTCCGTTGATCACGAACGTGCCCTTGGGAGTCATGAGGGGGAAGTCGCCCATGAACACGGTCTGGGTCTTGATTTCACCCGTGTCGTGGTTCATGAACTCGGCTTCGACATAAAGAGGTGCGGCGTAGGTCTTGCCGCGTTCCTTACATTCGTCGAGCTCGTGTTTCTTTTCCTCGAGATACGGGTTCGTAAACGACAGCTGCATGCGGTCGTTCTCGATCGGAGAAATCTCTTCGAAGATTTCTTCGAGTCCCGACTTTGCATCGGAACCATCGGTCCCAATCAACCAGGCAAAACTTTCGGTTTGAAGAGCGAGGAGGTCCGGAACGGTGAGCGCATCGGTCACCTTGGCAAACGACACTCGATTCGCGTCGCGTCCGGTCCCCTGGATTTTCTTCTTAACAGCCACAGATATTTCCTTAACGGGCGGGGCCCTTGATACAGTGTTTGAGCGTTGGGAAGCGTCATGAACCCGCCACTATTTACGGGTGAGTCGGAAGTCCGCAATATGATTCCCGAGCAGAATGAAGCGCAAGTTGCTAACCTACACCCCGTTTGGCAAAAAGTAAAGTTCCGAATTGGTAACGATTATTCGGGCAGTCGTAGTGAGCGAGAATTGCCCAATGGCAGAAGCGTTCACTCATCGACTCGCGACCAGTGGGCTCATCGCCAGTCTCGAACCAGACCAGTGGCGACCGGGCTCGTGGGTGTTGTCGATTGATGACACCCCGCAGTCGCACGTCGACATGGTCGAACCGGCGGCCCTGCACTTCGAATACATCGCGCGGATGGGTCATGTCATCGACGCGGCGTTCCCCACGGGCCAATCGATCACGGCGTTGCACCTCGGTGCCGGTGCTCTGACAATCCCGCGCTATATCGAGGCGACACGGCCGGGCTCACGACAACAGGTCATCGAAATCGAACGCGACCTCATCGATTTCGTTCGCGAACACTGCCCGCTTCCCCGCGGTGCATCCATCCGTTGTCGCTACGGAGATGCCCGCGAGGTATTGGTGTCACTGCCGAAAGGTTTGCTCGGTCAAGTCGATCTCGTTGTCGTCGATGTCTTTCGCGGCGCACGAACCCCCGCGCACGTGACGAGCGTCGAGTTCTATTCCGCCATCAAGGCGCTGTTGTCGACCGGCGGGATTGTTGTCGCGAATGTCGCCGATGGTCCACCAATGTCGTTCGCCCGTGGTCAGCTCGCGACGCTTCGCTATGTGTTCAGTGATGCGTTCGGTGTCGCTGAAAAGAGTGTCGCAAACAGCAAACGATTCGGCAATGTGGTCCTCGGAGCCCTCTCGAGCGGGGAGATTCCGCCGTGGGTTTCAGCGCTCGCGAGCAAAGGACCGCACCCGACGGGTCTCATTGTCGGGGCCGAGGCGGTGACCTGGTCGGCGAGCGCCGCCGTGGTGACCGACAACACCGCCATCGACTCGCCGCCGCCAGCACGCAACCTTTTTCGGTCCTAGCCCGTGCATAGGGTTGATGCGTGATCGATTTGTCAGAGGTTCAGGCTCTCGCCGAGCGCCTCATCGCGCAGCACCTTTCGGCCCTGGAACATCATTGGATCTTCCGGTGGGACCACGCCCGACGTCGGGCGGGTGCGTGTCATCACGACAAAAAGCAAATCTCGTTGTCTTTGCACATCACGACGCTAGGGTCTGTTGAAGACGCCGAGCAAACGATCCTTCACGAGATTGCCCACGCATTGTGTGGCAAAGAGCACAATCACAGCCAGCAGTGGTTAGACACAGCCCGCTCGATCGGTTACACCGGCTGGATTCGGCACACCGGCCCGTCGCCGGACCACTTGGCGCGGTGGCGCGGAACCTGTGCCGCTGGTCACGTTGTTTTGCGCTACCGCAAGCCGCGCAACATGGTTGCATCGTGTGTCGTGTGCAATCCGCGCTTTTCGCGTCGGCACCTCCTCGAGTGGGAGCTGTTGGGCTAAGCGGGCTGCTGCTGCGTGATGCAGTGAATGCCCCCGCCGCGCGCGAAGAGCGCTCGGGCGTCGACCAACTCGACCGTTCGACCCGGATACGCCCGCTCAAGGATTTCCTTGGCGACCGCGTCACCCGGGTCATCGAACCCGCACAAAATGACGGCGTTGTTGCACACATAGTGATTGATGTACGAGTAGTCGACGAAACCCTCGTCGTCGCGCAGTGTTTCGGGAGCTGGCATCGCGATGAGGTCGAACCCTTCCGCCTCGAGCAGGTTGCGCACCTCTTTTGACACAGCGAAATCGGGGTGTTCGGGGTTCCGTTGGTCGTGGAACAAAACAGTTGTCGGGTCGCAGAACGCGGCGACGATGTCGACGTGACCGCGCGTGCCGAACTCGTCGTAGTCACGGGTCAGTCCACGCGGAAGCCAGACGACGCGCGTCGCTCCAAGCGTGTCAAACAGTTCGCGTTCGACCTCGTCGCGCGTCCAGCCAGCGTTCCGGCCCGGGTCGAGTTGCACGGTTTCTGTCACGAAAACAGTTCCGTCGCCGTTCGTGTGGATTCCGCCACCCTCGTTGGTGAGTGACGACGATATGACAGGGACGTCAACCGAGGTCAGAACCGCGCGGCCGATTTCCGCGTCGTGATCCCACGTCGCCCAGGACTGAGCGCCCCAGCCGTTGAAGACCCAATCGACGCCGAGCACGGCATCGCCCGGTCCTTTGACGAAAGTGGGTCCAATGTCACGCATCCATGCATCGTCGAGTTTTGCCTCGACGATGTCGACGCGGTTGTCGAGCCACTCGCGGGCGACGGCCACGGCAGACGGGTCAACAACCATGGTCACGGGCTCGTACTTCACAATCGCGTTCGCGACCGACGCCCAGGCTCCACGTGCCTCCGCAATGTCGACCTCGGTGTCGCCGAGGCTGTACCCCGTAGACGGCCACGCCATCCACGTCCGCTCGTGGCGTTCCCACTCAGCTGGCCACCGTGTCATCACGATTCACCCTTGAGGCTTTCGACGAGTTCCAGGAGGATGTCGATGGTCGTACGGGGGTTGACGATGGCAAATCGAAGGACCGGTTCGCCCTTGTACTTCGAGGGGAAACAGGCGGCCTTCCCGGACTCCCACAGTTGGTCGCTCCATGCGTTGTAGTCGTCCTGGGCCCACCCGATGCGGCGAAACACGACAACCGAGAGCATCGGGTCGCGAACGAGTTCCAGGTGGTCGCTGTTGCGAATGACTTCAGCGATGTCGCGCGCGACGATGTTGTTGGACTCGATTGCTTCACGATAGGCGGCGACACCGTGCGTCGCGAGCGAGAACCAGAGCGGCAAACCCCGGGCACGGCGCGAGAGGTGCACGGCGAAATCCGAGGGATTCCACTCATCGGTGTCGGTCAGAACATCGAGGTATGACGCGTGCTGCGTGTGTGCAGAGCGACCAATCGAGGGATTCCGATAGATCAGGGCACACGAGTCATACGGTGCGTACAGCCACTTGTGTGGGTCGACGATGAACGAGTCGACATCGGCCATGCCATCAAAGTGCGGCTTGGTGCTCGGCGCGAACATTCCCGCGAGTCCGTAAGCGCCGTCGACGTGGACCCACGTATCGTGTATCTTCGCGGTCGAGACGACCGATGCGATGTCATCAACGATTCCGAAGTTCGTGGTTCCACCGGTAGCGACGATGGCAAAGACACTGTCCCACGAACCGTCGACCGCCTTCTCGATAGCGGCCCCGGTCATGCGACCATCGGCTCCGACCGGAACCTTGATGACGTCGACATCCATAACCCGCGCGGAGTGGGCGAGCGACGAGTGTGCTTCATCTGACGTCACGAAACACCAGCGGGCGGGTCGTGACTTTCCAGCGTCGGCCAACCGGTGCTCGGCGTCGAAACGGGCGGCGACGAGAGCGGATAGGTTCCCGTTCGTACCTCCTTGGACAAACACGCCTCCGGCCCCATCGGGGAGTCCTGCCTCGGTAGCGAGGAACTTCAGCACTTCGTTTTCGGCGTAGATCGCACCGGCACCTTCGAGCCACGATCCGCCAAAAATACAGGAGGCCGATACGACGAGGTCGAAAAGGATGGACGCCTCGGTCGGCGCGACGGGGATGAACGACACCATCGCGGGGTGGTCAGTGGACATCGACGCAGGGGCGAGGATCTCGCCAAAAAGGTCAAGAGCCCTGTCGCCGCCGATCCCGGCCTCGGTCACGGTATCGGGCATGATGGCGCGCAGTTCCGCAAAGGGCATCCCTTTATCCAGCGGTGGTGGGTCCAACTGCATGCGGTCACGAGCGTAGTCAAAGATGCGTTCCCGAAGCGCCGCCGTAGCGTCGTCGTGAATATGCATGCGCAGGGGGTCAGTCATCGGGCCTCCATCAGAGTGAACAGGGAACACTGTACGACCAAAGGCACCAAAACGACAGACTATTGCGCGATAGTCGCGTGAAATCACAGTCATCGTGCGTCAATGAGGCTCACACGCAGTGAAATGTGACCAAGTGCGTTTCTGGCGCGCAAATTCCAGCGTTATCGATAGGCCACGGTGGCCAACGCGGTGCGAAGGACTGCGCCACGGCCACCGACGAACTCGCCGTCGATCGATTCGCGAACGGCATCGTGGACAGGAATCCATCGAATATCAAGTGCATCTTGACGCGGTTGCGCTTCGCCCGTAACCGGCACAACGAACACGAGCGAGACCGCGTGCTGTCGTTCGTCAACAAGCCGACCAGGAAAGGGGAAATATTCGGCGATTGTCGCCGGGACAACGCTGTTGGGCAGACGGGGAAAGGCCAGGGCCCCAAGATCTTTCTCAAGGTTGCGGCTGAGGGCGTCGCGAACTGATTCCCCGAACTTCACGCGACCCGCGACGAGGGCGGAACGCATTTCGCCGTATTCATCGACCCGGATGAGAAGTCCCACATCCGTGACGAAGCCGTCATCATCTAGTCGAACGGGCACAGCCTCGACGTACAAGAGCGGAAGGCGGCGACGGACTCCTTCGAATTCCTCGTCGGAAAACCAGGCGGGATCGGGCGTGCGTACATCGCTCATGACTTCATTATTCCGCGGAAGTCCGCGCCACGCACCGTTTGCGAGAGACAAAGAGAGAGCCCCGACCGCATCACTGTGGTCGGGGCGCTCAAGGCTTCAGCTATTTACTGGCAGCTATCGCACTGCAGCAGGTCCATCGGGTCGACGGGAACCGCATAGCCGCCAACACTGTCGTTGTCGAAGTCCATAGTTCCTCCTGAAGGTTTGCGGCGATGATGCCGTAGGGGAAACACTATATGTCGGGAATGACATTCGTGTTATTTCACTACATCTAGTGTTTGTGGCGTGTCGCGCCTGCTCCGCGGCGTGCCCGTCTTTTCGCTCCCACCTCAAGGACCGTCGATCTGGGGGTTCGGGATTTCACCCGCGGTGGTTTGAGGTGCTAACCTCGCATGGTGCCTTCGTGGCACTCGCCCCGATAGCTCAGTGGTAGAGCACTTCCATGGTAAGGAAGGGGTCGTCAGTTCAATCCTGACTCGGGGCTCGACCTAATAAGGTTGCGGCGGGGTAGCTCAGGTGGTTAGAGCACACGGCTCATAATCGTGGTGTCGCGGGTTCGAGTCCCGCCCTCGCTACCACTTAGTTTCCT
>JBEGPO010000116.1:0-4021 GCA_041181465.1 Actinomycetota bacterium
TAGCGGCTGCCCCTCCTGGATTCGAACCAAGACCGAACATCTCCAAAGGATGCCGTGCTGCCATTACACTAAGGGGCATTGCCCCGGAGGGCTCTTCTATTCTGCCCGAATTTCGGCGACACTCGGCGCTTCGGCGGGCGCGCCGAGTGCCTAGTGCCAGAATGGTCACATGACCGATGCTTCTCTCGCTGTGGTGATTCTCGCCGCCGGCGAGGGAACGCGGATGAAATCCGCCACGGCCAAGGTTTTGCACCCCATCGCGGGTGTTCCGATGATCGGCCACGTGTTGTCGGCGGTCGCCGCTCTTCACCCCGCACACACGGTCGCCGTCGTTCGTCACGAGCGCGATGCGGTCACCGAGGCAATCGCGGAATTGTCGGACGGCGTGGTTATCGTCGACCAGGACGACATAACCGGAACGGGTCGAGCGGTCGAACTCGCAATGGCTGCGCTCGCCGATTTTGACGGTGACGTCGTGGTTGTCTCGGGTGACGTTCCGCTGCTCGATGCCGAGACCCTGACCGACCTCATTGACGAACACCGCCAGCGCGAGCGGGCTGCTTCGGTTCTTTCGGCGCTCGTCGATGACCCATCGGGATACGGCCGAATCGTGCGTGATGATGCCGGCGAATTCCGGCGCATCGTCGAGCACAAAGATGCGGCCGAAGACGAGCTTGGCATTTCTGAAATCAATTCCGGAACGTATGTGTTCCGGGCGTCGGCGCTGAAGGGCGCTCTCGCCAAGGTCGGTACCGCGAATTCTCAGGGCGAAAAATACCTCACGGACGTCGTCGAACTTCTCGTCACCGACAGCCTCACGGTCGGCGCGAACCCCGTCTACGAATCGTGGGTCGTCGCTGGGGTCAACGACCGTGCGCAACTGTCCGACGCGCAGGCGAGGCTCAACGCGATGATTGTGCGCGGTCACCAAATGAACGGCGTCAGCATCGACGACCCGGCAACGACCTGGATCGACCGCGGTGTGTCCATCGAGCCCGACGCCCACATTTTGCCCGGCACGTTCCTCAAGGGAGCGACGAGCATCGCGTGTTGCGCGACGGTCGGCCCCGACACGACGCTGCGCGATTGCGAGATTGGTGAGAACGCGACCGTCACTCGAACCGACGCGACCCTCGCGGTCATCGAGGCGAACGCGACGGTCGGCCCGTTCTCCTATCTGCGCCCCGGAACGGTCCTCGGCGAAGGCGGCAAAATTGGTGCGTTCGTCGAGACCAAGAACGCGCAAATCGGTCGTGGCAGCAAGGTTCCGCACCTGTCGTACGTCGGCGATACGACTGTCGGCGAAAACTCGAACATCGGTGCCGGAACCATCACCGCCAACTATGACGGTGTGACCAAGCACCCGACCGTTATTGGATCGCATGTTCGCACCGGTTCACACAACGTCTTTGTTGCACCCGTCACGATTGCGGACGGCGCCTACACGTCGGCCGGAACCGTCGTTCGACGAAACGTCCCAGCGGGGTCGCTGGGAATGACGGTCGCGCAACAGCGCAACGTCGAGGGTTGGGTCAATAACAATCGACGAGGCACTGCGTCCGCCGAGGCCGCGACTCACGCGATAAAGGAAAGCGAGTAGTCCAATGAACACCATGGAGTTGGCGGGCAAAAAGAAGCTCATTCTCATTTCGGGCCGAGCACACCCCCAGCTCGCGTTGGACGTCGCCAATGAACTCGGCATCTCGCTGTTGCCTACCGAAGCTCGCACGTTTGCGAACGGCGAAATCTATGCACGTTTCGACGAGAGCGTTCGCGGTACGGACGCGTTCGTCATTCAGTCGCACTGCAACCCCATCAACGAATGGTTGATGGAACAGCTCATCATGGTCGACGCGCTCAAGCGCGCGAGCGCGAAGCGCATCACCGTCGTCGCACCGTTCTACCCCTACGCTCGCCAGGATAAAAAGAGCCGTGGCCGCGAGCCGATTTCGGCGCGCCTCATCGCCGACCTCTTCAAGACCGCTGGCGCTGACCGAATCATGTCGGTTGACATTCACGCTCCTCAGATCCAGGGGTTCTTTGACGGACCGTTCGACCACCTGTTCGCGATGCCACTTTTGTTGGAACACTGCCGTGCGCAACTGGATTCGTCCACTCTGACCGTGGTGAGTCCCGACATGGGCCGTGTTCGTGTTGCCGACATCTGGAGCGACAAGCTCGGCGCGCCGCTCGCGCTCATCCATAAGCGCCGTGATCCGATGATTGCGAACCAGGTCTCGGTGCACGAAATCGTCGGTGACGTTGATGGCCGGGTGTGCCTCATCGTTGATGACCTTATCGACACAGGTCGCACGATAGTCAAGGCCGCCGAGGCGCTCAAGAACGCCGGTGCGAAGGGCGTTGTCGTGGCGGCAACGCACGCGGTGTTCTCTGACCCTGCGACCGAAATCTTGCAGGCGGACTTCATTGACAAGGTTGTCGTTACGGACTCCCTGCCGATTCCGAAAGAGAAGCGTTGGGATCGCCTCGAAATCCTGTCAATCGCGCCGACCATCGCCACCGCGATTCGCGAGGTCTTCGGCGAGGGTTCGGTCACCGGAATGTTCGACGGGGCCGCGTAACTCTCGACTTCTCGTTCGTCGGGGCACGCGTGAGTGGCTCTTTCGGTGCGGACGCGGCTGAACTCGTAAACGTGTAAAGAATTTGCCGTTATTTTTACACATTTCGGTAACGTGCCAATAGAATGTCTGCATGTCTTTCCGCGCCGAGGTCGCACACAACGACCTTCTTTTGATTCCACCCAACCTGGTCGTCGAGACGATCGAGGTGTTGCGCGCCACCACTGCAGCGCGGGTCGCACTCATGGAACTCGACACTCGAAGCCGATACATCCCGAACCCCGCCGTGCTCATCAACGCGATTCCTGTCGTCGAGGCACAAGCGAGTTCCGAGATTGAGAACATCGTCACGACGACCGACGAGATGTTCCAGGCGGATATCCAAGGGCTCGCGGGTGCAGACCCCGCAACGCGAGAAGCACTGCGGTATCGCACGGCGCTGCGAGTTGGTTTCGATTCGATTGGTCAACGACCGCTTTCGACCAGCACGGCAACGAGCATCTGCTCGACAATCCTCGGCCACGACACCGCGATTCGCACTGATGCCGGGACGTTCATCGGAAACCCGCTGACACAAACCGTGACCTACACGCCTCCGACCGGTCGTGACAATCTGATTCGTCTCATGTCGAACTGGGAGGACTACATCCACCGGCGCGACGAGGTCGACCCACTCGTTCGCCTCGCAGTTGCCCACTATCAATTCGAGGCGATTCACCCGTTCCCCGACGGGAACGGTCGAACGGGCCGCATCCTCAACCTGTTGTTGCTTGCCGAGTGGGGTCTGCTCGAGTTGCCGGTGCTGTATTTGTCGCGATACTTCATCGCCACAAAGGCGGAATACTACGAACGACTCATGGGCGTGACTGCTCGCGGTGAATGGCACGAGTGGATTCTGTACTTCGTGGGTGGTGTCGAGACCACGGCCCGGTCAGCCACAGCAACGGTCAACCGCATTCTTCACGCGCAGCTCGATGTTCGCGATCGAATTTTCGGCGAGTTCGGGGTCGCGAATTCCGCGCTGCTCGAGGTGCTGTTCACGCAACCCTATTCGCGCATTCGTGACGTCGTTGCGGGTTGCCTGGTCAGCCGCCCGACAGCAACGAAGTGGCTCGACCGGCTCGAGGCGATCGGCGTGCTGGACTCACAGCGGGTGGGACGCGATCGGCTCTTCGTCAACCGCGCCTTCGTCGCCGCACTGTATGGCGACGGCTAACGCGGCTTGAGGGTGATGTCCGCGATGGGCAGACGTTCGGCCCTGAAACTATTGACGGTGTCTTTCGACGGATAGCCCAGAGCGATTCCGCACAACAGCTTGTAGTGCTTCGGAACGTCGAATTCCGCCTTGACCGGGTCCGACCAGACAGCCAGCGCGCCTTGGGCGCAGGTGCCGAGCCCGCGGGCATGTGCCGACAGCATCAGGTTCTGCATGAACAAGCCCG
>JBEGPO010000117.1:0-11611 GCA_041181465.1 Actinomycetota bacterium
ATCAGTAGTAGCAGTGCTTGCACAACCCGCTAACAGCAGGGCGGCAATGGCCGCAGCAGAAAGCGCTGCAGCGACTTTACGACGACGAATCATCTTTGTTTCCTCCATCTGACTGCGTGACATCACTGGCACGCATATTGTGCTTCTAAGCCGTCGGCAAAGAAGTTTGGTGCTCCCCGCGACGTTGAGTCGACAGGAATTTTTGAAGGAGTGATCTCACGCGAGACCAGTCCACTGTGTAAATGGCCACACCGATTGCGAGTGCTGCCGCTTGAACCAATGTGCGGATGGCGAAGTTGACCCCAAGCGCGAGAACGAATTGATCAAGCTGGGAAAGGAATACGGCGGCAATAACGGTGGCGGTGGGAAGACCACGGCCACCAAGTAGAGAAGTTCCGCCCAGTACGACCACGGCGACCGAGGGAAGAAGATATGCGCTACCCATCGAGCCGTTGGGTTCTGAAATCACGCCGGCAATCATGATTCCGGCAATTGCGTAGAGCACCTGTGCCCACACGTACGCCATGGCCTGGTGAGTCTTGATTCTCAGACCCGACACCATTGCCACGGGAGCGCTTGCACCAATGGATTCGAATCGACGACCCGGAACTGTTTTGCGAAGAACGAAAATGACAATCAACAGGACAGCCGTTGCGAAGAAAACTGAATTCGGAATTCCGAAAGTTGATCCGCTGACGACAGACAGCAGTAATGCCGTTGTCATGCGAGGGATGCCTTGAGTAATCAGCATCACGAAACCAAAAAGCAACGAGTTGGTACCGAGTGTTGCGATGATCGGGTTCAGTTTGAGGAAACCAACCAAGAACCCGTTGAAGGCGCCGATGGCGATTGCGACAACGAGAGCGAGAATCACGGCCGACAGAAGCCGATCGTCTTCAATTTCAGGAAGTGCCGAAACGATAACCGCTGCGAGCGATACGGAACCTGGAACAGAAAGGTCGATGCCGGCCTGCTGGATGACCAGCATTTGACCGAGCCCAACTATTGCCAAGATTGCCGCAAACGGAATCATGCTGCCAAGAGGCCCCGGAGAAACACTTGTTGGAGCAACGACCGCACTAAGAATGAACAGCACCACAGTGGACACCAAAACGGTCAGTAGACCTTTTGAAACCTGAAAGCGTGGACCGTTAGAGAGGGTCACCTCACTTCTCTGCGCCATCTGCACTCCTTCGTGCCCGCGTTCAGTTCCGTAGGACTGAACATCTGTTGACTGCTACTTGATAAAACGAGCATAGCGTGTGAGAACAATTTCTGTAACAGTAACGTGACACTTTTGCCAGAACTTCCCCTGAGAGGCACAAGACTCCGCGATATTCCCGCGAATGGTCCCTGACCGTACACGGCTTCCACCCGGACTGAGACACGGTCAGATTGTTATTTCCGCTCGGATTCAAAGTTCAGAAATACTGGTATCGTTCATCTGAAGTGAACAGCAGCATGAAATGGAGATGCGAAGAAATGAACAACGATTCATCCCGTAAAGCACTCGTTGTGGGTGTTACTGGAATCTCAGGCCAGGTTATTGCCACGCAGCTGATGAATGCAGGGTGGGAAGTGCATGGTTTGTCGCGCCGGATAGAAGGTCTTCCGGCTGGCGTTCATCACATCAAGGCTGACCTTCTCAATGCTGATGAGGTGAAAACTGCACTTTCGGGTCTCAAGCCGGAAATTGTTTTTATGACCGCCTGGATCAAGAAAGATTCGGAAGCCGAGAACATTGAAGTCAACGGTGCCACCATTCGCAATTTGCTTGCTGGACTGAAACCCGATGGCGGAGTGCGACACGTCGCGCTGCAGACAGGTTTGAAGCACTACCTTGGACCATTCGACAACTATGCGAACGCGGTCATGGCTGAGACGCCATTCCACGAGGACGAGCCTCGACTCGATGTTCCGAACTTTTATTACACCCAAGAAGACGAATTGTTTTCCGCAGCCAAAGACCAGGGATTCACGTGGAGCGTTCACCGTTCCCACACCATTTTTGGCTATGCACTCGACAATGCAATGAACATGGTGCTGACTCTCTCTGTTTACGCGGAAATTCAAAAAGCACTGGGCAAGCCCCTGATCTATCCCGGTTCAACGCAGTCATGGAACGGCGTGGTCGACGTGACCGATGCCGACCTGCTCGGCGAGCAGCTTGTCTGGGCAGCGACGAACAAGGCCGGTGAAAACGAAGCGTTCAACATTGCCAACGGCGATACCTTCCGGTGGCGTTGGATGTGGCCACAGATTGCAGAACACTTCGGTCTGCCGTATGAAGGCCCAAAGGAATCCCACTTCCAGCCCCTCGAAGAGCAGATGAAAGACGCTGCGTCGGTTTGGGAAGAAATTGCGCAGAAGCACAAACTTGCGGTTTCCGATGTGACCAAACTTGCGTCGTGGTGGCACAGCGACAGTGACCTCGGTCGTCAGATCGAGTGCTTCACGGACATGACGAAGTCACGTGAAGCGGGCTTCCTGAATTTCCGATCGAGCCCCAAGAGCTTCTTCTCCAACGTTGAGGCCTACCGCAAGGCGAACATTCTTCCCCGATAGAAATAAGTACCTCTCTTCCGAGTGAAAAAAAGTGGGGCCGCCCGAAAGGACGGCCCCACCATCTATGTCTTCTAGATGCTTGCGTTCAGTTCGATGTGAGCCTTGATGTTGTTCATCGGATGCTGTGCTGCGTCGACCGCACCGAGCGCATCGTCTATCGCAAACCGAGCGGTGACCAGAGGGGAAAGATCAATGTTCTTCGTCGACATGAAGCGAATTGTTTCTTCCCAGACACCGGGTGAACCGATTGATCCGGTAATTGTTAGTTCCTTGGATTGAATTAAGCCAAGTTGAGCCGGTGCTGACTTGCCAACATCGATACCGATGTACGCGATTCGTCCTTTGAAACCCGCAAGCTCGAGTGCTGTTGCCATGACGTCTGGGCGGCCGGTTGCCTCAACAACGACGTTGGCACCGCGCCCATCGGTGTCTTTGTCCAGCACCGCTTTGATCTCGTCCGGAGTACACACGATGTCTGCGCCGAGCTCGCGAGCTGCCTTCTGACGAAAATCAACGGGCTCAACAACAATTGTTCGTGCTCCCAGTGCTTTCGATGCCGCGGTTACCGCAAGTCCAATCGGACCGGCACCGAGCACCACCAAGGTATCGCTCGCGTTCACGTTGCCGACGCGCATCAACGCGTAGTACGCAACGCTGAATGGTTCTACAAGCGCACCGTTGTTCCACGATATGTTGGTCGGAATCTTGTGGAGCCACGACGCCTTCGTGATGAAGAACTCGGCTGCGGCGCCACTTATCGAAAAACCGAAGTGCTCGTCCCCAATGACACAGTCACCAACAACGTGGTCACCTTTCGTGAAGTTCGTTACTTTTGCGCCCACCTTCATCACTTCGCCGGACCATTCGTGCCCGGGGATAATCGGGTAGCTAAAGGGGATGATGTAGCGACCCTCAAGCAACTCGATGTCGGAGTGGCAAACACCGACGGCTCGAGAGGCAATCAGAACCTCATCGTCCGCGATGTCGGGAACAGAGAGTTCAGTGACTTCAGCTTTACCTTCTGAAACAAACTGTAGAGCCTTCATGATTAGTGTCCTCTCACTAGTACTTTGGTCTCGGTTCCGGTTGGAGACACAAGTTCTTCGAAGCCCTTTGTCACGATGTCGTCCATGTTGATTGTGGAGCTGACGACTTTCTCTACCGCTAATCCGCGACGACCAATAAGGTCGATAATTCGAGGCCAGTCAGTCACCGGGTAGCACCAGGTTCCCGTGTAGGTGATTTCGCGTTCCGCAAGTTCCATGGGCTCTATTGACGCTGGCTTGGTGTGCAAACCAGTCTGAACAACGTACCCGCCCGAGCGAACGGCTTTGATTGCCGTCTGGAGTGCCCGCTCGTTGCCTGAACATTCGATGACCGCGTCAACGCCAATTCCGCCCGTGGCATCTTTCATCGCGGCAATCACGTCGTCTTTGGTTGGGTCAAGCAATGTTGCAACCCCAAGGTCATTCATCATCTTTTGACGGTTCGGGTTGAGCTCTGACACGTACACGCGTGCACCGAGGTTTTCTGCGTAGAGGGCGGCGAGCGCGCCAATCGGACCTGCACCCGTGATGAGAATGGTGTCTCCGGGGCGAACATTTCCGCGGTCGACACCGTAAGCAGCCACCGCGGTTGGCTCGACGAGTGCGCCGGCGACGTCAGAGACGTTGTCATGAAGTGTGAACACGTTTGCCGCGGGAACAACTGCCTGTTCTGCAATACCGCCCCACTCGCAGCTGAGTCCGATACAGGCCATGGATGTACAGAGGTGGTTATCGCCACGCGAACAGAAGTAGCACACACCGCAGGACAAAAGAGGCATCGCCGAAACGCGGTCGCCGACCTTCACGTTCGTCACTCCCTTGCCAACTTCGAGGACCTCGGCAGAAAACTCGTGACCGAGGATCTGAGGCAGGATGGAGCCGTTTAGCTTGTGTGGTTGTGAAGGAATGACGATCGGACCCATCGCGTACTCGTGAACGTCCGTCCCACAGATTCCGCACCACAATGGCTTGAGTCGTACCTCACCGACGCCTACCGACTGAGGCTCCGCCACATTTTCAACACGGATGTCTTTTGCTCCGTAAAAGATTGCAGCCTTCATTCTTTGCTCCTTATTGTTTCTGTATTCACAGGGATGGATCGAAAAGGACTTTGCCCTGGATTTTTCCGGCGCCCAGTGCTTCAAGTTGGTTGACGAGGTCAGAGAGTGGGTACACGCCCTCGATCAACTCGGCGGCCAGGGAGGTGTTTCCCAAAATTTCTAGTGCCGGGCCAAGGTCGTGGTCGCAGACGTGCGCAAGGGTGGTCGTGATGTTGATTTCGCTCATGACAATTCTGTGAACGTCAATCTCTTGTTTAGTCGATGGCAATCCGACCTGTAAAACGTTTCCACCTCGCTTGACCAGACCAATGGCAAATTGAAGCTGACCGGGCGCACCGCTGGCCTCAATGACCACATCGATACCGGCTTCGCCAAAAATCTTCTTAATGTCGGCTTCGGCGTTCTCACCGACTTCAACGGTGTGATCTGCACCCAGTCGGGTCGCACGTTCTAGTCGGTTCCCCGCAAAATCAAGCACGGTTACCTCTGCGTTGAAGAGATTCTTCAAGCCAGCCAAAACAAAAGTTCCAATGGCACCGGCACCAATGAGGAGCACCTTGTCGCCATCGCGAACACCAGCGCGCCGCGCGGCGTGCAAACCAACAGCGAGCGGCTGGGCAATTCCGGCGGCATCCAAACCTAACCCGGCGGGAATTTTCACCAAGGTGCTGGTCGGTACCGCGACATACTCAGCCATTCCGCCATCGCGGTTCAGCCCCAGAGTCACATACTTTTCGCACAAGTTCGTTCGCATTTCGAGGCAGCGCTGACACGTGCCGCAGGAAATTCCTGCGCCCGATGCAACCAGATCACCCATCGTGAAGCCAGAGGCGGAATCGATGTCGCCAACAATTTCGCCAATGAACTCATGGCCCAGAATCATCGGACCGTGATGACCGCTCACGGGATGCTTGGTTTGAGTCGCGAAAATCTTCGGGCCGGACTTGTACTCGGAAGCATCGGTACCGCACATTCCCGAACGCAACACCTTGATCAGCGCCTCGCCTGCCACGGGTGTTGGAACATCACGTTCTTCAATGCGGACATCACCCGCTGAGTGGTAAACGGCGGCTTTCATTTTTTCCATTGGTGGCGCTACGCTTTTTCGCCGCGACCAGCAACCGTGTTGAGGTGTGATTGAGAATCACGTTCGAGGGGAAGTGGCCCACCAACGGAGTAGTAACGCTGACCGGCAACCAGAAGGTCTTCGGCGGGGAACTTAGTGATTACTTGGCATCCTGTTGCCGTGACCACTAACTCTTCCTCAATTCGAGCAGCGCCCCAGCCATCAGCTGACGGCCAATAAGTTTCAAGAGCGAATACCATGCCCTCTTTCAGCACCTCGGGGTGGTCGAACGACACCAATCGAGAGAAGATCGGCTTCTCCCAAATTGACAGGCCAACGCCGTGACCGTATTGCAGAGCGAACGCGGCTTCTTCGTTTGGGAAACCGAATTCCTCTGCCTTTGGCCACACCGCGACGATGTCGGCGGTGGTTGCACCGGGGCGAACCAATGCAATTGCACGGTCCATGTATTCGCGCGCTCGCTTGTATGCGTCGTGCTGCGCGGTGCTTGCCGAACCAACTGCAAATGTGCGGTAGTAGCACGTGCGGTAGCCCTGGTAGCTGTGCAAGATGTCGAAGAACGCAGGGTCTCCGGGGCGAATGATGCGGTCGGAATAGACGTGAGGGTGAGGCGAGCACCGCTCACCAGAGATCGCGTTGACGCCTTCTACGTACTCGGAGCCGAGGTCGTAAAGCACTTTGGACACAAGGCCAACCGCCTCGTTCTCTCGGACGCCAGGGCGCAGGAACTCGTAGAGCTTTTCATAGGCAGCGTCGACCATGGATGCGGCCTGGGTGAGCAACCCGATTTCTTCGCCGGTCTTAATTGCCCGTGCGTTCAAGAAGATCTGCTGGCCATCAACAACGGTGATGCCGGCACGCTGGAGTGCAAACAAAATCGGAAGTTCAACAATGTCAATTCCCAGAGGTTCATTGAGCAGACCAAACTTTTCGAGTTCGCGCTTGATTTTGGCGGCAACATCATCGGCAATTCCGGCGTCGGGGTTGAATGCGCCTCTAAGAGTAGAGATACCGGCGCGGGCACCCGACTCTGCGCGGGGTTTTACCGCGCCGTGGTGAGGTGCATGTGGGTCTGCGTCAGCTTCAGCTGTCGTGGTGGCGAGCCACGGGTTGTACAGCTGGTGGTGTTTAGCGGCAGAACCAAAGTCCCACACGATTGGGTCAGAGTTTCGAGTGACCAGTGCAAAACGAATTGCCTTGTCAATCGCCCAGGTGCCGATGTGGGTCGATGACATGTATCGAATGTTCGCGAAATCAAACGCCAACAGTGCACCGACATCAGACTTTTCTAACTCAACCTTTAATTTGACAAGTCGATCAGCGCGAAGCTTGTCGAAATCGAGTCGCTGTTCCCAGTCAACCTGATTGGTTCCGAATGTTGCCGTTGTCATGAAGTGCCTTTCGTTGAGATCTAGGTTCTGACTAGACCAGAATCATTCCGCCGTCTATGGCCATGGTTTGCCCTGTTACGTAATCCGAGTCACTGCTTGCGAGAAACAACGCGGTGGGAACGATATCTTCCGGCTGCGCCGCGCGGCCAACAAGAATCCCTGCCGCCATTGAATCAAAGCCGGAGTCTCCTTCGCCAATGTCTTCGAGATCTTTATCGAGCTTTGTCCACAGTGGGGTCTGGACCACACCCGGCGAGAAGGCGTTCACGGTGATGTTGTGCTCGGCAAGTGCGCGCGCAGCGGCTTGAGTGATGGAAATGACGGCAGCCTTCGACGCGCTGTAGGGGGCAAAGCTTGAAAAGCCAGTGCGTCCAGCGATAGAGGCGGTGTTGACAACTTTTCCACCGGTGCCTTGGCGGATGTATTGCTTGGCGGCTTCCTGGGTCCCAACAAACACCGCGAGAGCATTGACGCTCATAATCATGTTGAAATTTTCTTCGGTCACATCGAGAAACTTCATCGGCTTATTGAAGCCGGCGTTGTTGAAATAGCAATCCAGCTTTCCGAATTCCTTCACCGCACGTTCAATTCCTGCCGCGACCGATGTTCGATTGGTTACATCGACATGTGCGGCAATTGCATTGCCGCCAGATTGTGTGATTGCATCGGCAGCCTTCTGGGCGTCTTCTAAATTCAAATCTGCGATGACGAGGTTGGCGCCTTCAGCGGCCAAGCCCTTAGAGATACCTAATCCAATACCTGACGCTCCACCGGTGACAACCACGGTGCGACCAGCCATTCGCGATCCCATCATGTCCTCCTTGACATGTTGCCCCAGTCTGGAGCTGTGCAATGTGTTTAGTCTAGATGAACAACCAATATGTCGGCAACAAACTAAAATTCACGACATTGTCGTGACTGAGTGAAAATTTCGAAGAATAAGTCTTGTGAATACTGGTCTACAGCCTGTAGACATAAATTTGTATGACGAAATCCTCTCATACCGTCATGTCTGACCACTGTGAACACATTGGCAATCGTGTTGACTCACACTTTACCTCGTCCCGAAAGGACAATCTCTATGACATTCACCGTAAAAGGAGTACATCATTTCGGCATCACCGTTCGAGACATGAAAAGGTCATTCGATTGGTATTCCACAATGTTTGGTCTGCAACCTGGCCCAGTGAATCATAGCGAGGGCACAGCACTCTCGGACGCCGTACAGCTCGAGGGCACCGAGCTGTCGTTCTCGATGATTGACATCGGTGGAACGCGCATCGAATTCCTCGAGTACCACAACCCTCGCGGCAAAGACTTTGACCTCACGAACGGTGACGTCGGAGCCACCCACATTTGCTTCCAGGTTGATGACATGGACGTCGCGTACAACACTCTTATCGAGCGCGGTGCGGTCTTCAACGCTCCACCCGTGACCCTGACCGATGGCGATCGTGCCGTTTCACGCTGGGCTTATCTTCGCGATCCCGACGGTATTCAACTCGAGATTTGGGCGAGCCTCGCATAACCGGATGAGAATCATCACCCACAGTGGCTCTTAGCCACCACCTGTCAACAGGTTGACGAATTAGTCGTCGGGGATTTCTGGATGTCGGCATCCTGAGTGCATGAACACTACATTTACTCCACTCGAAACAGATATCCCTGAACGCGGTGCCGCCACCGCCGAATATGCCATCGCGACGGTCGCCGCCGCGGGCTTTGCTGGGTTGCTCGCCGTCGTACTCAAGAGCAATCCCGTGCAGAACCTTTTGACCGACGTCATCAGCGGTGCTCTGTCGATCATCACGTGACGAGCGTGGGCTCGTTACGACAGAAATCGCCATCGCAATCCCGACTCTGCTCCTCGTTGTCGGGCTTGTCATCGGCGCAATTCGATGGTCAATGGACGCCATCTCGGCGACATCCGTGGCGGCCGAGACGGCTAGAGCCATCGTTCGGGGCGAACCGGAGGAATCGAGCCTTGCAGCGTCAGAAACAAGCGTGCCGTCAGCAGACTGGTCGGCTCGCCGCGAATCTCTAGAGGTCTGTGTTGACGCACGGTTACCTCCGCCACTGCCACTCATGGGACACGTCACGGTGACGCAGTGCGCACCGCGCTAGATCGGGGTTCGGGCAGCTTGACGTCACTCGTGTTGTTTGGTGCGGTCGTGTTGTTGGGGTTAGGTGGGCTGGGAGGCGCTGCGGTGATTCTGCGGGTGACCGACGCAATTCGAACCGCCGAACTCGCCGCATCTGCTGTCGCAACTCGCTCACTCGCCGGGGACCCGACCCCGTGCGAGCCTGCCCTTCGAGCACAGGAATCCTGTGGCGTTACGGATGGCGTCGCGACGGTTCGGGTGTCAGTTGACGGCGTCGTGGCCACGGCTGTCGCCGGACCTGACCGCTAACGATTGTCTGTTGTCGTGAGCCGCTGCGCGATATAAATAGGCACAATCGCAATGAGAATCATGACGACGGCGACCACCGCGACAATTGGTGCCTGGTTGGGCCGGAACATGTTGTCGAGGATGAAAATCGGCAGGGTCTGAACGCCGCTACCCGCGGTAAATGTCGTGACAATGATTTCGTCGAACGACAGAGCAAACGACAGCAGGCCGCCGGCGAATAACGCCGAGCGGATTTGTGGGAAGGTCACGAGCCGGAATGTTGTCCAGATTCCCGCCCCGAGGTCGCTTGACGCTTCTTCGAGAGAGGTTCCGATTCGGCGCAGACGAGCGAACACATTGTTGAACACCGTCACAACACAGAAGGTCGCGTGGGCGACAATGATTGTGAACCATCCGAGTTGGATGTCCAACATGGTGCGGAAAGCATTGTTCAAGGCGATACCCGTGACGATTCCGGGAAGTGCGATGGGGAGAACGACCAGGAGGTTGACCGTCGACTTTCCGAAGAAGTCAAAGCGGTGAAGTGCGAATGACAACGCCGTTCCGAGCAGCAGGGCAATCACGGTCGACACGGCGGCGACGATCAGCGAGGTCGAAATCGCGGACAGAGCACCGGCGTTCGTGAACGCTTTGCCCCACCACTCGGTGGTGAACCCGGGGGGTGGCCACGACAACGTCTTGCTCGTCGAAAAAGAGTTAAGGACGACCACGAGAATCGGGACGTAGATGAACGCGAGTGTCGCTGCGGTTGCACCCCACAATAGGAACTTTGATGGAAGTGAAAGTCTCATGCTGGGCTCACAGGTTGTTGAGGGCGCCCGTGCGACGCACGACACCGAGATAGATGAAAATGATGCCCAACGGAATCAGGGACACCGCTGCCGCGAGTGGAAGGTTGTTCGCCACACCCACATTCGCGTACACCAGTGTTCCGAGCATCTGCGTTGCACCACCGACGATTCGCACAGCGATGTAGTCGCCCAGTGTCAACGAGAAACTAAAAATACTTCCCGCGATAATTCCGGGAACAATGAGCGGGAACACGATGTGACGGAAGGTTCGTCCTGTTTTCGCTCCGAGGTCGCTCGACGCGTCCAACAAGGAATCGGGCACGCGCTCGAGCGCGGTAAAAATCGGAAGGATCACGAACGGAAGCCACAAATACGCCAGTGTGAGCACTGAACCTTCAAACCCGTAGCCGGGTGATTCGCCACCGATGGGCCCGAGCATCCAGTCGATGACGCCATCCTGCGAGAGGAGGCTTCGCCAGGCATACGCCTTGACCAAGTAGGACGCCCACAAGGGCATGAGAATAGCGATGACGAGTGCTCGTTGAACACCGGGGCTGGCGACTTTTGCCATGAGAAACGCGATCGGGAGCGCGATGGCGATGTCGATGAGGGTGACGAGTACCGCTGCACCGACGGTTCGCAGCGTGACGGCGTGATAGAGCGCGTCCCCGAGAACCTTCGTGATGTTGGTGATGTTCCAGTCGACGATGATTTCGCCGGTGAAGGAATCGACGGTCCAGAACGCAGTGATGAGAAGGGCGACGAGGGCGGCGATGTACACGAGCCCGAGCCAGAAGAGCGGGGCGGACAACAGCAAGGCAAGGCGAACCTTTGCGTGACGATACAGAAAGACGGAGCCCCGCCGAGCCAGGGAGGCGCGCGTAGGCGACTCCCCGACTCGGTCGGGTGCAGACGAGGACACAGTGGTCATGTCTTACTCCTTGGGCTAACTAGCCCTTGATTTCCTGCCACGCCTGAGTCCAGGCGGGGTAGTCCATGCACATTACGTCGGTACGACCGTCGAGGCACTCGGCGACCGGGGTCGTCCAGTACCAGAGCTGCGCAGCGTATGCGGGGTCACCAGCGTGGAACGCCTCGCAGTCCGAACGGAACTCACACGCGGCGTCGCTCGAAGGAGCTTCACCGAAATAGCCAGTGGCCATCGCGTTGGTTTCCGGGTCAGCCATGTGCTCGAGCCAGAGGTAGGCACACGTGGGGGCCTCGGTCGCTGCCGAGATCATCCATGTGTCCGACCAACC
>JBEGPO010000118.1:0-8782 GCA_041181465.1 Actinomycetota bacterium
CCATAGACCTCGTCTGTTGAAATGTGATGAAACCGCGTTCCGTGCCGTCGGGCCGCTTCAATCAGCGTGAATGTCCCCACGATGTTGGTGTCGACGAACGGTCGCGGATCGTTGAGGGAATTGTCGTTGTGCGATTCCGCCGCAAAATGAACCACGACGTCCGTCTCGGCGATCAAACGGTTCACCAGGTCGCCGTCGCAGATGTTCCCGTGAACGAACACCGCGCGGTCGCCTAGGACGGATTCGATCGACGTCTGGTTGCCGGCGTACGTCAATGCGTCAAGCACAGTGACCTGGTATTCCGTGTGTTCGATGACGTGGTGCACGAAATTAGAGCCGATGAAACCCGCACCACCGGTGATGAGCATCCGATTCATGTTGTCAGCCTAATTGACGACATCTTCACTCGAATCAAATCCCCGTTTCGCCTCGCAACAACACATTCGAGTTTTGTGGCGATCTAGCCGACCGCCTCTCAACCCCCGACGAGTTTGGGAGACGGTAGGCTGGAGCGTATGAATTCGAAGAGCTCTAACGACGAAGATGCCGTCCTCGACGCCCTCGAAGCCGAAGCGATTTGGATGATTCGTGAGGCTGCGAGCGCCTTCCAGAAGCCCGTCATTCTTTATTCCATTGGTAAAGATTCGACCGTGTTGTTGCGTCTCGCGGTCAAGGCATTTGCCCCGGCACCCGTTCCGTTCCCCGTGTTGCACATTGACACGACGTGGAAGTTCAAGGAAATGATCAAGTTCCGCGATGACACTGCGCGTGCGAACAACCTCGACCTCGTTGTTCATACAAACCCCGCTGGACGTGACGACAAAATCACGCCATTTACCCACGGGGCAGACGAATACACCCGGTTAATGAAGACCGTAGCTCTTCGCGCGGCGCTCGATGCCGGGGAATACGATGTCGCTCTCGGTGGTGCCCGTCGTGACGAAGAGCGTTCACGGGCGAAGGAACGAATGTTCAGCCTGCGTGAACCAGGGCATGCCTGGGACCCGTCAAGCCAACGCCCCGAGTTTTGGCACACCGTCAACTCGACGCTCAAGCCGGGTCAGACAATGCGGGCGTTCCCCATTTCGAACTGGACCGAACTCGATGTATGGAAGTACATCCGACGCGAAAAACTCGAAGTCGTTCCCCTGTATTTTTCGAAGGAACGCCCGACCATCGAGCGCAACGGACAACTCATCATGATTGACGACGACCGTTACCCGCTCGAGGCCGGCGAAGAAATCGTGAACCGCCGCATTCGTTTCCGCACTCTCGGTTGTTACCCGCTCACCGCGGCGGACACGGGCGAGGCCGCCTCGGTGGACGAAATCATCGACGAATTGTCCCTCTCGACAACATCAGAACGATCCGGCCGTCTGATCGACGGAAAAGGCGCATCGTCGATGGAGCGCAAAAAGCACGAGGGGTATTTCTAATGTCGAGTGCACTTCTCCGAATCGTCGTCTGCGGCGCCGTGGACGACGGCAAATCAACCGTTCTTGGTCGACTCTTGGTCGAGACCAATTCGATTCCTCTCGATGAAATCGACAATTCGCGCCTCATGGCAAACGGCGAGGTTGATTACAGCCAGCTGACCGATGGCCTCGAATCCGAGCGCGAACAGGGCATCACCATCGACGTCGCCCACCGACACGTGTATTTGCCGTCAGGGCGACGCGCAATCCTCGCGGACTCACCCGGGCACGAGCAGTACACGCGAAACATGGCCGTCGCCGCCAGCGAGGCAGACGTCGGTTTGCTTCTTGTCGATGCGGTCAAGGGTGTCCGTGACCAATCTGTCCGTCACGCCGCTATCAACTCGCTCATGGGTGTCAAGCACATCGTGGTTGCCGTCAACAAGATGGATGCGGTCGGGTACGACAAGTCGGTTTTCGATGGAATCATCGAGGAACTCGGCCGACGATTTGAGCCCTTTGGTTTCGAGGACATCACCTACATCCCTGTGTCCGGCATGGTCGGTGACAACGTCACCGTTCCGTCCGAGAACATGTCGTGGGAGAATTCGGTAACAATTCTGTCGCTGCTCGACCAAGAGCGCACGTTCAACCGATCGGGTGGCGATGGAAGCCTCCGTCTTCCCGTGCAGTTTGTGTCCAAGGCCGGAGATGTCCGTTGGTACGCCGGTACCATTGCGCGCGGCACGGTCACCGTCGGTGACACCATTCGCGTGTGGCCCGCCATGACCGAAGCGGTCATTGCCGGAATTTATGCCCCGAACGAAACGAAAACCGCGGGAGACGCACAGGCGGTTCATGTCACTCTCGATCGTGAGGTCGACATCGCTCGTGGCGACGTCATTGTCGGTGCGACCGGCGAAATCCCCTCGTCGCGGGCGCACCTCGCCGACCTCGTCTGGATTGACACCAAACCCCTGGATACTCACGCTTCCTACATCCTGCGCAGCGGGCCGATCGAAATCCCGGCTCGAGTCGAAACTGTTCGTTACGTTCGCGACATCACGACCGGCGAACAGGCTCGCGGACGCGCACTCGAGGTCAACGACATTGGACGCGTCGAGATTGTGACCGACCGTCCAATTCTGCTCGATCCCTACGCCGAATCGCTTCACACCGGTGGATTCATCCTCGTCGATCGCCTCACTGCGAAGACGGTTGCGGCGGGAATGTCGAAGCACCCGCTCGTGCGCGAATCAGACGTCGTCAAACACGACTTCGCTGTGGGTCGCGCCGAGCGCGAAAAACTCAACGGTCTGCGCTCGTGCGTCCTCTGGCTGACCGGTCTTCCCGGTTCAGGAAAGAGCACCGTCGCCGACGAACTCGAAAAGTCGCTCATCACGCTGGGGCTTCGGTCATTTACCCTCGACGGAGACACCGTTCGATCGACACTGTCCGAGGATCTCGGGTTCTCGCCTGAAGACCGCAAAGAAAACGTGCGCCGGGTCGCACGCGTTGCAGAGCTCATGATGGAGGCGGGAATCGTCGTTATCGTGTCACTCGTCTCGCCGTTCCGCGAGGATCGCGAAATGGCAAAGGAGCGCTTTGCTGACGGAGATTTCATCGAGGTCTTCGTTGATACCCCGCTTGAGATTTGTATGCAGCGTGATCCCAAAGGCCTCTACGCTCGCAGCCAGGCCGACAAATCGATGCAGATGACCGGAGTTGGCCAGGGCTACGAAGTGCCACTCGCGGCGGATGTGACACTTGACGGGACGCAGCCCGTGGAGGATTCTGTGCAGAAGCTGTTGGGACTCGTTCTCAGCCGTCGAATCTGATTGACATGCACGAGTTCTATTTCCTCTGTCGCAGCTTTCGTTGGGAATTGGCGTACCGAATTGCATTAGCGTTTCTGACGACCTTCCTCGGGCTTTTGCTGTTCGGAATGGTTCTCGCGGACACTGTTCCCGCCTGGATGAAATCGTTCGCGTGGCTTAAAGGCTTTATCGTGACAATTCGTGAGCTTCCACCATGGGATTTCATTCTCATTGTGTTTGCCGTCACGATAATTGGTGGTTACCTTCTGCGAATCCCGACCTATTTCTTGCGGAAGCGGAACACTTCGCGTCTCGGCAAAATCACGCTGAAAGAACTCGACGACGGTCTGGATGGGCTTGCGATCCAACAACGGCGGCGTCACATGTTTGGCAGAAGTCGGCTTCTGCTCATGGTGTTTGAGATGGGGAGTGCTGTCAGTGCCGTAATCGGTGTCGTTTGTGCGTTGATTGTGTTCGGCTACTACCCGTCGGCGATTGTGCTGGTTTTCCTCGTTTCGGCGGTCCTTATTTATCTCCCCACCGCCGTGAAAAGGTGGCTGGCCGGGTTTGAGCAAAATGAAAAGGATCACGCGGCGCTGCGGGACAAACTGCGGGATGCGGGTTCCGGCAGTGATTCAACCGAAATTCACATTCACACCGAACGTATTCGGCTTAAGGCCAAGATTCCAATCCTTCGCCTAACGGTGATTTGGCCATTGGTTCTCCTCATCGTCCCAGGCACGATCGGCGCTGCCGCAATGGAATCGTGGCTTTTTGCCGTGAACAGCAATGATTCGGCGCTCAACAAGTTGCTCATCGTTCTCATGGCGATGTCCTTACGGACGACGTTGACTGCGATGACCGCCGTCGAGAGGGTGTCGAACCGAATCGCCCGCGTCATTATGCCCGATCCGACCGAGGACGACGAGGACGCTTAGGTCGCTTACGGTAACGCAGTCAACGTAGGTTTGCGGTTCGTCGCTGCCAATGGTTGTTTTCGGGTGTCATCGTCGCCGCGGTTTCGCCATAATCCTCGCGCCAAACTCGCGCCAGTTCTTAGGAAACTCCTTGGAGAGTTTTACCGGCGGAAGTGGCGAAAGTTGGTTGGCTCGCCGGATAGCGTCAGCCCAACCTTGGACATCAAACGGGTCAATAATCGTCACTGCGGTCTTGTCGAACTTCGTCGCAAGTTCTGGAAGGGCGGTCGAATTCGCCACAAGAACTCGCTTTCCGCGCGACAGCGCTTCGACGACGGGCAGACCATACCCTTCGGCGAGCGATGGAACCGCGACAACATCAACGGCGTCATAAATCGCCAGAAGTTCGGCGTCCGAAACGATTCCCTCGATACTGATACGTGAGCGCTGTTCCGGGGTGCACGCGTCAAGGGCGCTCTGCAACACATTGTCGGTCATCATTGAGTAGCCCGCGAGAATTCCGAGACGGGCGTCTTCCCCGTTATTGAGAAGTTCGCGAATTGCCGAGACCACCACGTGGAAGTTTTTTCTTTTGTCCAGTTGCCCAATCAGGAGGACACGAATTGACGCATCCTGGAAAATTCGTTTGGCGAGAGAATCGTCTTTGGCCCCGCTAGCGCTGAAATGCGGCCACGGAAGATAGACCACCGATCGATTCTGCTCGTGATTCGTGCCCGTTTCAAGCAAGTCAAGAAAGCGGAGGTATTGGCTCAATGTGAATTCGGAGTTCGTGATGACATCGGTTGCATCGCTGACCGCGTCGAGGTATTCAAGATGAAGGCTGCGGACGCCCCCGATGTTTTCTCGCTCAAACAAATGCCTGTGGGACAAAGGAAACAGATCATGCACATAGATGATGCTGCGCATCACCTTCGCTGCAAAGACGTCTTGCATCGCCCACGTGTGCATCAGTTTTACTGGGATGTCCATCATGAGATAGGTCTGATTCGGATTTGGCTTCCAGATTGGTTGGGACCTGAGTGCATAGGTTCGTTCAACCGCTTGCGACTGTAGGTTGCGAGCGATGAAATCCTTCAGCCAGAAGTAAGCCGGTCGTGCGAATGGAACTTCACGCAAGAGGTTGCGGGGGGACGTACGGCGCGCCATGTGAACGACGCCGACTGTTGCTTTTTCAGCGGCCGCTCGGGCTTGCGCAACGATTCCGCCTCTTTCGCGCACCACGATACTTCCTAGTTCGGGGACGCTTCGCCACACGTTCGCGTCATAGTCATATCGAATGAATTCAATTTCGTCCGAGTGGGCCGCGACAAATTGGCGTATCACGCGTTGCACACCGGTTGTGAAATTCATCTCCGCGATCGCGGTGATATCAAGAGCAATAGGTTTCGTCACAGGGACTTCTCCTCTACTTGGCGAATCCACTCATCCCAGCTCGCACCGTGCGAGGACTGCATGGAACGTAACGTTCGGTTGGAGTTGAGAAATCTGCGCATCACCCAGCGGCGATCTGACGCCGACAGCGTCCACGGTTCAAAAGGAGTTCCGTCGTCGTCAGGTAAACCGTCGATCGCCTGATTGTGGTAAGTGAACAACCGCGATGTCCACGCCTCGGTCAAACGCGGACGAAATGGTGGCCAGAGCCACGCAACACGCGTGATGGATTTTAGCCACGCCATTTTCTTCATTCCCAATGTGGAAAAGGTCGGGTGAATGCGCAACCCTTCGATGCCCTCAACTCGAGGAGCGACCCCCAAGTTAGCAAATTCGAAGATCCGATCGATTGTCCCGAATGAACCGTGGTCGTCTTCGTCGTATGGCACGACGAAGACATGATCCGCGCCGACCCCGTCCACCCACCGTCGGTATTGGGCGGCATAATCGAGGGCGGCGAAATCGCGAAGTCGGGGGACTTTCAACATTTCCCAGCGTGGGCTAAGTGTTGCCCATCGCTTTTCCCGCATTTTCATGTGCTGGGCGATGATCGAACTCACTAGTTTGTCTTGCCGGCGCGCGATAAACAGATAGTCCACAACGTCGAAATGTCGCCGCATCACGGCGTTGAGGTGGCGCGGATCAAAGCGTGGTAGCCCGGTCTCGACCACAAAGACCGCCGTTGCGGATTTTAACTTTGTCGCGCGAAGCGCTTCAGAAACCTTTGCCAACGCGATGTCCACATCACTTCCTGGCAGGGACGCGTCCGACTCGTTTCCCGGGGGCCGATGGGCTTTACTCATCAGTCCTTCCATCTCGTAGCGCTGGCGAACAATATTGCCGTTCTCTCCGAACCAGAGATCCCCCGTGGGAAAGACGATGGATTTCGGAGTCGTACCAAATCGATTGGTGAGCGTGAAATAGCGAGACAGCGCAGTGGTTCCCGTCTTGACGGGGCCAAGATGAACGAGCGCGCGAGTGACGGTCATGTCACCGGGTCCAGAGTTCGCGCAAACCATTCAGTCCATCGAGCGTTGTTGCCCTCGGCCCCCAATTTCTTGCGGAATTGTTTGTTTGATGTGCGATATTCCCCAACGATGAAGGAACGTTCGGCGGGAGAGAGTGTCCAGGTATCACTGGGTTGGATAGTGTTGCGCTTTATCTCGGCGTGTGCCCGGCGCACCACAAAATGAAAAAGCCACCGACACAGACCGAGAGCCCCCGGAATCACGCCGAAACGGAGCGCCCAACTTTTGATTGTTGCCAAATCGCTCATCCGTTTGTGGGAGAAGGTTGAATGAATTCTTTCTCCGTTGTTAAGGTCTGAGGTGTGCGGAAAATCGCCGAACCCAGCGGCGCTGAAAACGTCTTGTGATAGATCGGTTGTGTCAACGCCGGATCGATACGGAACAAAGTGCACCGAGTAATCCTCTGAACCCGTGTTCCACTTGTCCCACAACCGCGCATAATCATAAGACCCACGCGCCGCGTGTTTGCGCGTAAAGGCATCGGAATCGAGAGCGGTTCCGTCGGTGCGGTCCCACATCCGGATCTGTTGCGCAATCAAGGATCGGATCGCGCTCGGCTGGTCGCGCGCAACGATGACAAAATCCACAGAATCAAAATACTCCCGCAAAACTTTTCCGAGTTTGGGAGTGGCGCGTTGATCGCCAATCTCACACACCATCACCACACGAACATCCCCGCCTCGTGTAGTCGCCTCAGCCACAATTGCGGACAACCGTCCACGGATAAGAGCGGGGGTCGCAACCGTGCTACGTCGACGTTCTCCGGACGCGTTGAGTGGCGCAAGGGCAAGCTCGACGAGGTCGTGATGTTTGACGATCTCGCCCCGAGCGGGAAACCACAATTCGCCCGTTGGATAGATCACGGATTGAGGAAGCTTTCCGGCTGACGCGAGTCGTGAAAAATGATACGCAAACGAGCTGGTCCCGGTTTTCATCGGCCCCAGGTGGACAAGGAGTCGAACCTTTGCCATTTAGATCCCCGTCGCCTTAAACCACGAACGCCATTCTGCCTGAGCTGATTGGGTGCCCAATGCCTTTCGGAGGTCGTCCCCGAGATTTCCGTAGAGTTCAATTATCCGCGCACGTTCTTCCCGGGAAATCACCCAATCTCCGGAATCAGACGATCGGGTGTTGAATCCCGCTCGCATCACTTTGGATCGATCTGCATTCAAGATACGGAGGAACAGCGACTGAATAATTGCGGCAAGAAACGGGATGCGCTCAACGTAGGGTTTTAACTTCTTCAACGCAACAAGACGCTTGAGCGACGACAACGGCAGACTGGGGTGAATTCGGCGCGATCCAAAATCACCCTCTAATCGGATGGCCGGTTTTCCCGTCACAATTTTCATGAAACGGTCCACCACGGCATACCCGTCTGATTCGTCTTCGAAATAGGGAATCAATAAAAACTCGTCGATGGGCAGTTCGTGCAACTGCGAAAGCATGCGCCGGTAGTCGTACCCGACCGATCCATTGCGGTGCTTGAGCATCCCGTACAAATCGAGATCGGCACGATCCGATCGCCACTCTTTGATTTTGTGAACGAGCAGCGATTGAGTTGCCTCAACGGGCGACCGCACGGCGAGAACAAAAACCACTTCGTCAAACTCGGCCTTCAGCAGATCCACCAAGCGCCCGAGGTTCGCTCGGCCAACTAACGTTTCGCTAATGAACACCGCGGTCCTCCGTGAACCGCGGCCTTTGGCGACATGCGCCGCGAGATCCCGAACTTTGTGTGCGATGTTGTCAGGGGCTTGAATCGCTGTTTTACGACCAGCCTCGCGGCGTCCCTCTGGGTACAAATAATCGGCTAGCTGGCCGTGTTTTGTGATGCTCCCGGCCGCAGGAAACCACAAATCACCCGCGGGATAAATGACGTCAGATGGAAGAATTCCGGCTCTGTGGGCTGCAGAAAAGTAAGCGCCAATCGCCGTTGTCCCAGTTTTCATAGGTCCAACGTGAACAACTACTCGTGTAGTTGCCATGGTGAATCTCCTTTGTTCCCAAGCATCGCAGTGAATCGTTACCGAGCGGAGACGGTGGGATTTGAACCCACGGCTCCCTAAAGGGAACTCCACCTTAGCAGGGTGGTGCACTAGGCCGAACTATGCGACGTCTCCCGTACCAGTCCATGTTACCCACTTATTTCC
>JBEGPO010000119.1:0-14063 GCA_041181465.1 Actinomycetota bacterium
AACGGGAGCTACCGTCGAAATCGCGCGACGCGGTATGGCAGAAAGAACGAACGGGATTGTCGCTCTACGGCAACCACGTCGTCGTTCTTGGGGCGGGCGGCATCACGACCGAGCTCATTAGGCTGCTCGAACCATTTCGCGTCACGACAACTGTTGTTCGTCGGACGCACGAGCCACTTCTAGGAGCGACTCATACGGTAACCGCTCAAGAATTGCACTCGGTATTGCCGTCGGCCGATGTTGTGATTCTCGCTGCCGCGGCCACTCCGGAAACTCATCACGTCATCGGTTCGACCGAATTGGCCCTACTTCCTCGTCACGCGGTTCTGGTCAACGTCGCCCGCGGCTCGTTGCTCGATCACGACGCGCTCGTTGACGCACTCAACGCCGATGAACTGTGGGGGGCGGCCCTTGATGTCACCGACCCCGAGCCGCTGCCCGCCGATCATCCGCTCTGGCAGATTTCGAGGTGTGTCATCACGTCTCACTCGGCGGACACCCCGCTTATGACCGCTCACCTGCTCGGAACCCGTATCGAACGGAACGTGGCGGCGTACCTCGCACGGACGCCGTTTATCGGGATTGTGGACACTCGAGCAGGTTATTGAGCCCGAGAGTTTTGGTATAGTAATGACACCTTCCTCGATAGCTCAATTGGCAGAGCAATCGGCTGTTAACCGATAGGTTCTTGGTTCGAGTCCAAGTCGGGGAGCCAAACACCTAGGGCAATTAGCTCGGAGAATCACCTCCAAGGAGAAGCAATGGGCACCTGGTCACCGCTGGACACGCTACTCACCGTCGTTGCGGTGATCGCGGTTGCAGCGGCGATTTATTTCTTCGGGCAGACACGCAAGGGAACCGTATCAAGGTCGTCGGTTTCGTTGTCGGCAACCCCGTCGGTCGGCCAAACAGAAGCGAGGCTTCGTGCCGCGGAATTGGCCGATCGCCTGCGCATCATTCATGAACATCAGGCCATTGTCACTCGTTCCTTGGTTCAATTGCTTGCTCGCTCAGAGAGTGCGGCATTTCTCTCGATCAAAGACCGTCCAGCACTAAAACGTCATTCGCTACTGTTGTCCGAGACCGCGAAAACCGCTCTTGACGACATGCGCCGCGCGATGGACCTCGCGGGACAAGGCTACGAATCCGTCGAGGATTGGCCCACGTTGGATTCCATCACGCAGCTCTTTGCCGAGGCCGAAGAACTGGGACTAATCGTCAACATCCGAGAAACGGGCGACCGCTTCGTTATGTCGCAATCGGCGGAACTCGCACTGTTTCGCATCATCACCGAAGCGATCGACAATGCTCGAATCCACGGTGGTATCGGAACCGAGGTAGACGTACTCATGACCTGGGGTCCGCACGGACTGTCAATCGCCATCAATGATGACGGCGAGCGGGCTGCGACGAGACGAGCGCTCAAAGCCGGCGAACCCGTTCCTGAAGGCGTGACCATCGAAAGTGACCAGGAAGCGCTGATCGAAAACAGCACGGGACGCGGGCTGCTCGAGATGAAGAGCCGAGCCGAGGCATTCGAGGGAATCATCCACACTCAGCGTGTACCGGGAGTCGGTTTCACGATCACCGCGTCGTTCCCGATGTTGCGCTACGCGACCGACCCGAAACAACCTGAGACCGAATCGTGACCTCGCCCGCCGTGCGGGCGACAGTGAGCATGTCTCTCGGGGTTGCCGGAGCGGTGTCCTTGTACGGCATTTCATTCGGGGCGCTCGCGGTGGCCTCGGGGCTCGATTTCTGGCAGACCCAAGTGTTGTCGCTGTTCATGTTCTCGGGGGGCTCGCAGTTCGCGGTCATCGGTCTCGCGGCAACCGGAGCGCCCGGACTCAGTGTCATCACCGCAGCCGGGCTCCTGGGTGTGCGAAACGGACTCTATGCGGTCCGGATGTCTTCGGTGGTCGGACCCGGTTTCTGGAAGCGACTTTTAGCTGGCCACTGGACAATTGACGAGAGCACCGCTGTCGCCATTGCACAAACCGAGCCTCGCGCACAGCGAATCGGTTTCTGGCTCACGGGTGCCGCGATTTTCGTCGGATGGAACGCCATGACCGCTGCGGGCGCGATACTGGGAGACGCGTTGGGTGATCCGCGGACGTGGGGCCTGGACGCCGCTGCCGCCGCCGCATTCCTCGGACTGCTGTGGCCTCGGATTCAATCCCGTCAGCCCGCCGCCGTCGCGGCCGTCGCCGCCGTCATCACGGTGCTGACCGTACCGACAGCGCCAGCTGGATTACCCGTCCTCATCGCCGCCGGCGCCGGAGTTGTCATGGCGTTGCTTGCGGAACGGAGGCACGCGTGACTCTGTGGACTACGATTCTGATTGCCTCTGCCGTGGTGTTGGGCACGAAACTGCTGGGCTATCTTGTGCCGGCAAGCGTCGCCGCGCACCCCAGAATTCAGCGGATCAGCGATGTACTGACGGTAGCGTTGCTCGCGTCACTCGTGGTGACTCAGACCGCGGCAATCGGGAGTGCAATCGTCGTTGACGCACGGCTCGCCGCACTGGCTGTTGGTGCGGTGTTGCTTCGGATTCGCGCCCCGTTCATCGTGGTCGTACTCGCAGCCGCCGCAGCCGCGGCCGCGCTCCGTGCGATGGGATGGGCTGCTTAGTCTTCGAGATGGTCGCGGCCCGGTAGCCACGAAAACCCCGGAACGCCCCACCCGATGTGGTCAATCGCGTCGTGCGCCTCACTGAGATGGGGCTCGACCAATCGGTCGATGTAGAGCACTCCCAGCACGTGGTCGTATTCGTGTTGAAAAATCCGGGCAAGCCAGCCATCCGCATGACTAGTGAACTCGTTGCCATCAAGATCGGTGGCGGTGAGGGTGACACGGTCACTTCGACGGAGAGGGAACCGTTCGCCGGGGACAGATAAGCACCCCTCGAGTTCCTCCTCTTCATCGAGCGGGCCGACGGGAGCCGGCTCGATCAACAACGTCGGGTTGATGGCAACACCGCGGTGTTGAACATCGTCGTCGTCAACCCAGTCATACACGAACAGGGCGAGGTCGACTCCGACTTGCGATGCCGCCAACCCGACACCCGGAGCGAGTTCCATGGTGGCAAACATGTCCTGAACCAGATCTTTCACGCCGTCATCAATGTGCTCTACCCGAGCGCACGGAAGGTGAAGCACCGGATTTCCGGTGATGACGATGTCCCGAATACGCACTCGAACAGCCTAATGTCGGTAGCCTAGAGAGGTGAACGACCAACTTTCGAATCTGGTTGGACAGATCTCCCTTACCCCGTATCAGGCAATTGGAATCCCGATTGCACTGCTCGGCGCGGTCTTTCTGTCCATCGGTGCACAGCTGCAGCACCGCGGCGTTTCGAAGGTCGATGGTACACACGGAGTTGGCGCCAAATCGGGGCTTTCGGCAGGGCAATTGATGTTGCTGATTCGTCGGCCGTCATGGGTGCTCGGAACCCTTCTCCTCACGCTGGCGATTGTCATTCAGCTGATTTCGTTGGGATTCGCACCTCTCATCGTGGTTCAGCCCCTCGGTGTGGTCGCGATGGTGCTCACCAACGTCATCAATTCGCGCGTCAACGGCATCGCGGCGGATGCTCGGGTGCGGGGGAGTATCGCCCTGGCTGTTCTAGGCATCGCGATCTTTGTCGGATTTTCAGCAATCTACGCCTTTGAACAGGCTTTTTCCGATGCGCAACTGTTGTTCATCATGTGGTTGCTCGCCGCGGTCATAATCGTCGTCGTCGCATCGTTCGTGATTTTCCGACAACGACTTCGCGCAATGTTCTATATTGTGGCGGCCGGGACGCTCTACGGGTTCGTGGTCACCATCACCAAGGTGCTCATCAACCGCTGGCAGTCCAATCAGATTGATGCGTTCATGATTCTCTGTCTGGTCGGAATCCTTGTCGCCGCACTCCTCGGGGGTTACTTCGTTCAAACCGCCTATTCGGTCGGCTCTCCGGACCTCGTGATTGCCGGTTTGACCGTAATCGATCCGCTCATCGCAGTGGCCATTGCGATCACCGTGTTGGGCGAGGCAGATCGGTTCCCGCCCTTTGCGCTGGCGGGTCTCGGGGTGGGCGGCACCCTATCCGTCATCGGCGTTGTCTTGCTCGCACGTCACCACCCTCAGACACTGCGATAGTCACAGCAATAGTCATGGCGGACAAACGACTGACCATCCTCATCGGCGCGGACACTTTCCCGCCCGATGTGAACGGTGCTGCAAAATTCGCCGAGCGTCTCGCGGTCGGTCTTGTCGGGCGCGGACACCGAGTTGTTATCGTTGCCCCGTCACCGGACGAGCAGTTCGGCCTTCGCATCGAGAATCACGCGGGAGTGGATCTCGAGGTCTACCGATTGCGCTCATGGAGGTGGTTCAACCATCCTTGGGCACGCTTTGCGTTGCCGTGGGAGGTTCGCCCCGACACCCGAGCGATCTTGGATGAGGTGAAGCCCGACGTGGTTCACATTCAGTCGCACATTAACGTGGGTTGGGGTCTGGTTCGCGAAGCACACGACAAAGGCATTCGAGTGATCGCCACGAATCATTTCATGCCCGAGAATGCGGCGCAGTTTCTCCCGTTGCCCCAATTCGGCATCGATTGGTTGACTCGCAGCCTCTGGAAGGTCGCGATGAAGACCTACGCAATGGTCGACGAAGCGACGACGCCCACGCGGAAAGCAGCCGAGTATTTGGAACGAGCCGTTCACCGGTCCGGTGTCCACGCGATTTCATGCGGGCTCGATATCTCGAACTATCGCCCGATTTTGGGCAAGCGGAAAGACCCCTATGCGATGTTCCTCGGCCGAGTGCAGCAGGAAAAGCGAATTGAAGAATTGCTGTTTGCCCTTGCGCGATTCCCGAAAGGTGCTCTGCGTGTCGTCATCGCGGGATCTGGCGACGACCAGGGGCGGCTTGAAAAGATCGCGCGCGACAACGGAATCGCGGATCGTGTCGCGTTCCTGGGCCATGTCGACGACGACACATTGCGGACATTGTTGTCCGAGGCTGCCGTGTTCGTGATGCCGTCGATCGCTGAACTGCAATCTATCGCGACGATGGAGGCGATGGCGAGCGGCCTGCCGATAGTTGCGGCAAACGCGATGGCACTGCCGCACCTCGTGCACGACGGCCACAACGGTTATCTGTACGAGACTCGCGACATTTTGGGCCTCGCCGACTCAATCGCCCGGATTCTCGACAGTTCCGACCGTGAGTACCGCGCCTACCAACGCGAGTCTCTCACGATCGTCGCGGACCACGACATTTCGACAACACTGGACCGGTTTGAGCAGATTTACCGCGGCTCCTAATTCCTCTCGGTAGGCTGGGGTTCTCGGGGCGATAGCTCAGCTGGTTAGAGCAGCGGACTCATAATCCGTCGGTCGCGGGTTCAAGCCCCGCTCGCCCTACTTCTCTCGAGGTGGACCGCAACAAGTTTGTAGGCATTAGGCGCAACCCGCCGCAGTCAGCGTTTCATAGCAAATGACTCGTCGCCGGCCGGAAAGATTTCCCGTTCAGTGTTGGGACAGCGTTCGCACGATATAGGTTTTGCGAACCGTTTCGTGAATCGTCCAGGTCCCCACCCAACCTGCAGGTGTGACGAACACACTTCCAGGCCCCAGTTCGCTGATGTCGCCCGCTTCGCTGGTCACGGTTGCTGTACCGAACACGATGTGAGCTATCTCGTCGTAGCCGTCACGCCGGGCCGTGAACGTGCCGGGGGAGCACTCCCATACCCCCAACTGGGCGTGCCCATCGGGCGATTCCCACAGCGTGAGAGATGATTCGGTTTGCCTGGTCAAGCTGGTGGGCTTGAGCGATGCGGTGGGCAGCGTTATCGACGCGGCATCGGCTTCGTGGATGGTGGGTATCCCGTTTGTCATCGTTTTCCTTTTGTTCGGATAATTCATCGTGCCATGTTTCGCCGTTGGGCGCGGCGATATCGGGCAATGGTTGTCAGCCCCTCCTGACCGGAGCGAACCGAAAGAATAGACTGACGAGACCATGCACGTCTTGATCTTCTGCGAACAGCACCCCTTCACGCTCGGCGGCGCGCAAGTGTCGGTCAACCTGCAGGCGGAATTCCTTGAGCGTGCAGGCCACACGGTTACCTTCGTGTCGCCCTCATTGCGCAGTGGGCCGGTGGACGACCCTCAATTTATCGACTTACCCTCGTTCGCGGTGCCGAGCGTCAAGGAATACACCTGGTTGTGGCCCAGGCAGTCGCACTTGACGCAAATCACCGAAGCCCTGCACAATCGGCCGCCAGTTGACATCGTCCATGTTCAGTCCGATTTCTGGGGTGCGGCCCTCGGATATCGATTCGCCGACACGAACGCGATCCCGATCGTACACACGATGCATCACCGCTTAGACGTTGGAGTTGACGGGTCGATCCCATTCCCGAGCCTTTTCTACGCGATGTTGGGGCAGTGGCAAAAGTGGTCTCTTGGTTCGCGATTAACCGCGCGGCCGACCAACGCGTTCGATTATCTGGCGGGTTACGCGCACCACGCCGACATCGTCACGGCGCCATCCGGCCACTTCGCCAGGTTATTGACGACAAACGACGTCACATCCCTTCGCAACCCGACCATCGCGGTGGTACCGACCGGGGTAAGCGACGATGTCCTCGACAGAGTCGCCCGCACTCCACGGGTAACGCACGGTTCGCCGGTTTACGCGTGGCTTGGACGCTTCTCACCAGAGAAACGCCTTCTCGAGTTTTTGGACGGGGTCGCTCGTGCGACAACGCCACTGTCCGTTGTCATTGCGGGGGACGGTGCTCTAGCGACGAAAGCCAAGGCTGCGGCCGGCGACAACGTCGAATTCCTCGGTGCGATCCCGCACGAGCGCGCGATTGACGTGATCGCAGAGGTCGATTTCCTCGTGCAGTCGTCGAACAACTTCGAAACCCAGGGGATGACCGTCACCGAGGCGGTTTCGATGGGGACACACGTCATCATTGTCGACGCCGAAATCGCGGCGGACCTCCCCGCCGGTTCGTACACGCTCGCCTCGGATATCACGGCGGCGGCAATGGGACGGGCGTTGGATTCGGCCGCACAGAACCGCGTCCCCGCGGGGGGAATGCGAGATCTTGGTCACCTCGTTGAGTTTCGACAGTCCCGACGAACCGACACGATGCTCGAACTGTACCGACGCGCGTTGGCACGGTGAGCCTTACCCGCGAGAGCGCCTTACTGGGCAGAATTGACACATGACGGAAGCGAGCGACAGATTTGCGCTGTTTCATTCGCGCCGTGAAGCGCAGGTCAGAGAGCCGCTTGGCAGCCTCGCGTTGGTATTGACGCAGTGGGTTGACTCGGAACAGGCCGTCTGGGGAGTCCCTGGAACCTGGGCGCCGAGACCAGACGGGGGTAGTGGTCTTCAACTCACTGCAGCCTCGGCGGACGGCGTCACCGTGAACGGCGACGCGGTCGACGGGACAGTTCTGCTCAACGGGCCTGGTGAGGACGCCCCGACGATTCGATTCTCCGAAACACACTGCGGAACGATCATTGCCGAGGACGGGCTCTACGGACTTCGCGTGTGGGACGCGCAGAGCGAATGGGTCGCCAACTACGGCGGAATCGATGCCTATGAGTATGACGCCGAATGGGTTGTCACCGGTCGATGGAAGCCCAATCCCGCGGGAACAACGCTGGAGGTTGGCAAACAACTCGGGTCGACCAAGTACGAAGTGATCCCCGGTGAAATCGAATTCACGCACGGCGAGCACACGGTCTCAGTGGCGACGATTGGCACGGGAAAAGCGCTGCAGATTATCTTCGCCGACCTCACAAACGGGGTAGAAACGTACTCCGTTGGGCGCTTTCTTTTTGTCGTGCCGAACCCTGACGGAACGGTCACGATGGACTTCAACCTCGCGGTGTTGCCACCCTGCGCGTTCTCGTACAACTTCAACTGTCCGATTCCCCCAAAACAGAACCGACTGCCGTTCGACGTTCGAGCGGGCGAAAAGAACGTCCTTGCGAGCGATGGGTCTCTCCTTCATCACTAGGTTGCTCTCGCGCCATGTCCGATTGGACTTTTTCTCGAGTCGCGCGCATACTTAATATTCCATCCGTGGTGCCGTTCGAGGGGAAGTCGTACGGCTCGAGGAGGATGGATGAACGACGCACACGGAGTGATTCACGTTCACTCATGCCCAGTTGCGCTTGCACCACACGTGGCGTGGACACTCGGACACATTCTTGGGTCAGAAACTGGCGTCGACTGGGTAGACCAGCCTTGTGAGCCCGGGAGTGTTCGCGCGACGCTGACCTGGTCCGGTCCGAGTGGGTCCGCTGCCCGATTCGCCTCGGCTCTGCGCGGTTGGGATCACACGAGATTTGAAGTGTGGGAGTCGACAGCAACCCATCGAGACGGTGTCCGCTTTGTTCACACACCCGGCCTCGGAATCTTTTTCACCTTGACCGATGCGGCGGGCAACGCGATGGTGGGCGAAGACCGAATTCGCTATGCAATCGAGATGGCCCGCGGGGACGGGACAGAGCTGGAGCGCGAACTGTCTCTTGCGCTCGGTACGGCCTGGGACGACGAACTAGAACCGTACCGACGAAGTGCGGATAAACAACTTGCGGTGAAACGCCGGGCTCGAGCGGGCGCTAGATCGATTTGACGACGATGACGGCGTTGTGCCCACCGAAGCCAAACGAGTTACTGATTGCGACAATCGAGTCCGGCAAAGCGCGAGGTTCAACGACGACATCGAGAGGTATCGCCTCGTCCTGATTGTCTAAGTTGAGGGTTGGCGCGGCAATCTTTTCATGAACCGACAAGACGGTGAACATTGCCTCCAACGCTCCGGTACCACCGAGAAGGTGGCCGGTCGCCGACTTCGTTGCGGACACCGGGATTTCTTTAATTCGGTCGCCAAACACCTTGTGGAGCGCTGTGTATTCCGCGATGTCGCCGACAGGGGTCGACGTCGCGTGGGCGTTAATGTAGTTGACGTCGTCGGGAGTAACCCCAGCGTCCGTGAGTGCGTCCAGCACCGCGCGAGCCGCCCCATTGCCCTCAGGGTCGGGTGCGGTGATGTGATGCGCGTCGGAGGATACCGACCCGCCAGCAATCTCGGCATAAATTTTGGCGCCACGGGCTTCGGCATGTTCCTTGGTTTCGAGAATCAAGACGGCGGCACCCTCGCCGAGGACGAACCCATCGCGATCCCTGTCGTAGGGCCTGGAAGCACCCGCGGGGTCATCATTTCGTGTCGAGAGCGCGTGCATTGCCGCGAACGCAGCGATGGGTAGCGGGTGAATGACCGATTCGGTTCCGCCGCAAATGACGACATCCGCGATGCCTGCCCGAAGGTGATTGACGGCATTCGCGATCGACTCCGTTCCCGAGGCACACGCGGAGACACAGGTTCGGGCACCGCCACGCGTTTGAAGGTCCATCGAGATCGCTGCGGCTGCCGCATTAGGCATGAGCATGGGGATCGTCATCGGAAGAACACGACGAGGACCCTTTTCCTTGAGAACGTCCCACGCGTCAAGAAGCGTGTTGAGCCCGCCAATTCCAGTCGCAAAATCAACGAGAACGCGTTCCTTGGGGTCGGTCGGTGCGCCGGCATCGGCCCACGCTTCACGAGCCGCGATAACAGCGAGTTGAGCCGAGGGGTCGAGACGCTTAACCTCGATGCGTTCGAGAACTTCGGACGCGGGTATCTTGACGCGTCCGGCAAACTTCACGGGGAGCTCGTATGTCTCGACCCATTCTTCGGTTAGCAGACGTATCCCACTCTCGCGGCGGAGTAGTGCTTCCCACGTGTCGCGGGCGTTTCCGCCGAGGCACGAGGTCGCTCCGATACCGGTCACAACAATGGTTGTCATCTGGTCGCTCTTCCGTTTTGTGCTGGAATTAGGACAATACGGCGGGGTGCGAACCCCGCCGTATTGCGCGGTTTAGGACTGTGCCGAAACGATGTAGTTCACGGCGTCGTCGACCGTTTTCAGTTCGGAAACCTTGTCATCGGGAATCTTGACGTCGAATTGTTCTTCCGCATTGACGACAATCGTCATCATTGAAATCGAGTCGATGTCGAGGTCATCCGCGAAGGACTTTCCGAAGACGACGCTCTCTGCGGGGACGCCCGTCTCGTCGTTGACGAGAGCGGCAAGGCCAGCGAGGACCTCATCTTTGGACTGAGCCATTGTTTCTCCTTAGGTGTGTTTGGTATACCGTTCTTCATTTTACGGTGTCGGTGCGCTTCTGTTACGGAAGGCGGACAATTTGCGCGGCGTACACGAGACCGGCACCGAAACCGATAATGAGGGCGTATCCACCGCTCAGTTCCGGGTTTTCGGCGAGCACGCGGTGCATCGCAAGCGGCACAGACGCTGCCGAGGTGTTTCCCGTTGTCTCGATGTCCCGCGCGATAACGACGCTGTCGGGCACGTTGAGTTGCTTGGCGAATTCATTGATGATGCGCATATTGGCCTGGTGGGGGATGAAGGCGGCGAGGTCGGCGGCGGTGATGCCGGCTGCCTCGAGAGCCTCCTGCGCAACCTTGGCCATCTCCCACACGGCCCAGCGGAACACGGTTTGGCCGTCCTGACGCAGCGTGGGAAACTCTCCGTCGCGGTCATCGAAAGCCTCGCGGGTGGGTCGGTCCATGCCGACTGCGTCCCATTTGCCACCGTCAGAACCCCAAATTGTCGGTGAGATTCCGACGCTGTCGGCCGGGCCAACGATGACCGCACCGGCACCGTCACCGAGCAGAAACGAAATGGTCCGATCGGTCGGTTTGGCGTAGTCGCTGAGCTTCTCGGCGCCGATGACCAGTACGTAGGTGGCTGCGCCCGCACGAACCAGGGCGTCAGCCTGCGCTATGCCGTAGCAGAATCCCGCACACGCTGCGGAAATGTCGTAGGCGGCTGCCGGTGTTGCGCCGATGCGATCGGCAACGAGGGCGGCCATCGATGGTGTCAGAACATCGTTTGAGATTGTCGCAATAATGACAGCACCAATGTCGCTGGCCGAGATCCTTGCGGTAGCGATGGCCTCGTTTGCGGCGCTGGTCGCGAGGTCTGCGGCGCTGACCGACGCGCTCGCACGCGTGCGGCTGATGACGCCGGTTCGCTGACGAATCCATTCGTCACTCGACTCGATTGGGCCGACGATGTCGTCATTGGGAACATTGACGTCTCCGCGGGCGGCGCCCACCGCGATAATTCGGGTGAAAGGAGATCCCGCCGCTTGGTGAAGTTTTGGCTGGGTCATGATGCCTCCAATAGGTCGACGGCCGCGACGAGGTCGTCGGGGGATTTGACTGCGACACTGGGGATTCCTTTGAGACCGCGCTTCGCGAGCCCGACCAGCGCTCCCGCTGGAGCTAGTTCGATGATTCCGGTGACACCGTCCTGCGCAAAGGCGTCCATGCACAGATCCCAACGGACGGGGTTGCTGACCTGTCCAATGAGGAAGTCCAGGTATGTCGTTCCGCTCGACACGCGTGAGCCGTCGCGGTTCGTGTAAATCGACAGCGTCGGATCCGACGGGGTCACGGTCGAGGCCGCGTCACGCAGCGTATCGACCGCTCCCGCCATGAATGCTGTGTGAAAAGCGCCGGCAACCGGCAGCGGAATTACTCGAGTCCCTGCGGCGGGGTCGGCCGCGAGTGCGGCGAGTGCCCCGAGTTCGCCGGCGACAACAACCTGACCCCCGCCGTTCATGTTTGCGGCGGTCAGCCCCAACTCACTCAGTCGAGCCTGTACGACGTTGGGTTCTCCACCGAGAACGGCACTCATGCCCGTTGCGACCTTGGACGCTTCGAGCGCCATCGCTCGTCCACGAACGCCGACGAGACGAATCGCGTCGACATCGGACAGCACACCGGCCAGGTAGGCGGCGGCGAATTCGCCGACTGAGTGACCCGCGACCGCGCCAACCGAATCGCGGCGACCTTTGACGAGAAGAGCACCGGTGACGATCGAAGCGGCGACAATGAGCGGTTGTGCAATTTCGGTGTCACGAATCGTGTCGGCATCGGACACCGTCCCATGAGCGACGAGGTCTATGCCCGAAGCACCGGACAACGTGTCAAGGTGTTCGCGAACACCATCGACATCGAGCCACGGTTCAAGGAATCCAGGTGTTTGGGAGCCCTGCCCCGGCGCAACAACGATAATCACGGAGCGGCCCTAGGCGTCCCCACCGGTGTTGCCGGTGGTGCCCGCGGTGACGTCATCGAGACGGTAACGCTGGAAGGCCTCAATCACGACGGTTCGATCGACTTCTCCGCGCTGGGCAAGTTGCTGCAAAACGCGAACAACGATCGACTCTGTATCGATGGCGAAGTGGCGTCGAGCGGCGGCACGGGTGTCCGAGAACCCAAATCCGTCGCCGCCCAGAGTCGCAAAATCGGTGGGCACATACGGTCGAATTTGATCGGCGACCGCGTGCATGAAGTCGCTCACGGCAACCACTGGTCCGCGTTCGCCTCGCAACTTCTCGGTAACGTACGGAACGCGGGGGAGTTCGGTCGGGTGCAGGAAGTTGTAACGGTCTGAATCGCGACCGTCACGTCGAAGTTCGTTCCACGACGTCACGGACCACACATCAGCGGCGACGTTCCAATCGCTGGCGAGCAGCTTTTGCGCCTCGAGCGCCCACGGAACGGAAACACCACTGGCCAAAATTTGTGCCGGAATCGAACCCTTCGCTGCGGGGCGGTATTTGTACATTCCCCGCAGCAAACCGTCGACATCGATCCCCTTGGGTTCTGCCGGCTGAATCATGGGCTCGTTGTAGACGGTGAGGTAGTAGTAGACGTTCGGGTCGGCGTGATTTCCGCCGTACATGCGTTCCAGCCCCGCCTTGACGATGTATCCGATTTCGAACCCGAACGCAGGGTCATAGGCGATGACGGCGTCGTTTGTTGATGCGATGAGGTGCGAGTGGCCGTCAGCGTGTTGGAGTCCCTCGCCCGCGAGTGTTGTTTTTCCGGCGGTCGCTCCGATGACGAATCCTCTCGCCATCTGGTCGCCGGCAAGCCACATCTGGTCGCCGGTGCGCTGGAATCCGAACATCGAATAGAGCACATACACGGGAATCATGACTTCGCCCTGTGTCGCATATGACGTTCCAGCGGCGACAAATGCGGCCATCGCCCCGGCCTCGTTGATTCCGGTGTGAAGGATTTGGCCCTCCACGCTTTCCTTGTAGCCGAGAAGTTGGTCGCGGTCTACTGAGACGTAATTGTGTCCAAACGGGTTGTAGATCTTCGCCGTGGGGAAAAACGAGTCCATCCCAAAGGTACGTGCTTCGTCGGGGATGATCGGCACGAATCGCTCACCCATGCTTTCGTCACGCAACAGGTCCTTGAGCAATCGAGCAAATGCCATCGTCGTCGCAACTTCTTGCTTACCACTCCCTTTTTTCGCCAACTCGTAGTGCTTGACGTCCGGAAGGGCAATCGGTGCGGGTTGATTACGGCGCTGTGGGAGGGCTCCGCCTAGTTCACGCCGCTTGGTGAGCAAATATTGGATAGCCGGATCATCCGGACCGGGGTGATAGTACGGAGGTCGGTATGGGTCGGCTTTCAACTGCGCGTCCGAAATGGGAATGCGCAGATCATCACGGAACGACTTGAGCACATCGAATGACAATTTCTTCATCTGGTGAACGGCGTTTCGGCCTTCGAAGGACTTTCCGAGACCGTAACCCTTGACCGTCTTCGCGAGGATTACGGTCGGCTTGCCCTTATGGGACAGCGCTTCGGCGTACGCCGCATACAACTTGCGGTAGTCGTGTCCGCCGCGCTTGAGCGACCAAATTTCGTCGTCAGTCCACTCGGCGACCATTGCTGCCGTGCGGGGATCGCGACCGAAAAAGTTTTCGCGAATAAACGCGCCCGATTCGGCCTTGTACGTTTGGAAGTCGCCGTCGGGGGTGGCATTCATCAGGTCGCGAAGTGCTCCATCAGTGTCGTTGAGAATGAGCGAATCCCATTCGCGCCCCCACACCACCTTGATGACATTCCAGCCGGCGCCGCGGAAGAACGATTCCAATTCTTGGATGATCTTTCC
>JBEGPO010000120.1:0-19991 GCA_041181465.1 Actinomycetota bacterium
GTGTTGCCACAAGATTGACCCACCGGTGGCCGCGTCATAGACGTGCGACCCAAAGACACGGTCTGACCCAAGCGTCAGCGCAGCCGCGGCGAATACGGGGAAGACCATGACAATGAGCAGAGACGTGATGAGCGTGTTCCACGAGAAAATCGACATGCGCCACATCGTCATTCCCGGCGCACGCATGGTGATAATCGTTGTAATGAAGTTGACCGCACCCATGATGGTTCCGAAGCCTGACAGACCGAGTCCGAAGACCCACATGTTCGCGCCAACGCCCGGCGTGTATGTCACGGTCGACAGCGGCGTATACGCGAACCAACCGAATGAGGCTGCACCCTGCGGCGTCAGAAACCCCGCGGTTGCCACGAGCGAACCGAAGAAATAGAACCAGAACGCGAGGGCGTTCAGCCTCGGGAACGCGACGTCCGGTGCGCCGATCTGAATCGGCATCAACACGTTCGCAAACGCCGCGAAAAGCGGAGTAGCGAACATGAGAAGCATGAGCGTTCCGTGCATCGTGAAGAGCTGGTTGTACTGCTCTTTGGTCACCAGGTCCATACCCGGCTGGAACAACTGTGCGCGAATGATGAGGGCCATAACACCGGCAATGAGGAAGTACACAAACGATGTGACGAAGTACATGTACCCGATGGTCTTGTGGTTTGTGGTCGTCAAATAATCAAGGAAAACCGATCCCTGACGGCCCGCTGCTGGAGTGCTCGCGCCTTCCGGAATTGCCGGTGCTGCGGGGCGTGGTGCTGTCGTCGTCATCGCGATTCCTTAGCTGTCTGTGTTTCCGTCGGTGCCGGGAAGATTCTGGTTCGCGTTGTACTCGGGACCGAGTCGGCCGGTCATGTCCAGATCGCGAAGTTTCTGCATTTGCGCGTCGTATTCGGCCTGGGAAACAACCTTGACCGTGAACAACATGAGCGAGTGGTACTCGCCACACAGCTCGGCGCACTTGCCACGGTAGGTTCCCTCCTTTTCCGGAGTCACATACCAGTGGTTGGTCTTACCGGGAATCATGTCCTTCTTATAGAGAAAGTCGAGAATCCAGAACGAGTGGTTGACGTCGCGGGACTCGATACTGATTTCAATTGACTTCCCAACGGGCAAATACAGAATCGGCAACGAGTTGATGTCAATGGTCTTGTCAGGTTTTTCTCTCGCCTGAATACCCGAGAAGTGAACGTTCTCAGAAAGGTAGTTGAAGTCGAACGCCCATCGTTTTCCGAACACCTCGATTTTGACATCGGGATTGGGGTTTACGTGCTCGATTATCGCTTGGTCGCGAGCAGTGAACGCAAAAAAACCAAGAACCAAAATCAGCGGAACGATGGTGAAGAGGGTTTCAATCGGGGTGCTGTACCGAAGCTGCGACGGAAGTGCCGTGTCCGTCTTTCGGCGACGGTACGCCAGGGCCGCCCAGATGATGAGACCCCAGGTAATCGCTCCGACTATCAACAGGACAATCCAGGAGGAGGACCACAGTCCGATAATGCGCGACGTTTGGTTTGTGACGCCGGCTTCAGAGGGTAGGAAGCCACGAAGTTCTTGTGCGGTGCAACCCGAGAGTGCAAGTGCGACAACGATCGCGACACTGGCTGCGATTACTCGGCGAATCTTTGGCACCTAGAACCTCTCGACGGAACTCTTCGTGTGCTTACAGTCTACGACACTCCCCGGCGCAGATTGGCGCATTAGACCCGAAAAACCGCCAAAATCGTTCGATTTTGGCGGTTCTCGCAACTCGAACGCAGTTAGTTGAACGAGTCTCCGCAAGCGCACGTGCTGGCCGCGTTGGGGTTGTTGATTTGGAAACCCGACGAGTGGAGCGTGTCTTCGTAATCGATCGATGCGCCTTCGAGATAGGGGGCGCTCTTCTTGTCGACCACAACTTCCACGCCATCAAACGCAACGATCGCGTCGCCGTCGTTGTCACGCTCATCAAAGAACATGTCGTACTTGAATCCGCTGCAGCCACCAGCCTTGACAACGAGTCGGAGTCGCAAATCATCACGCTGTTCTCGTTCCATCAACGCTTTCGCCTTGACAACGGCGGTCGGAGTGAGCACGACGCCGTGGGATTTTTCGGTCACGGTGTTTCCTGTGATTTCAGTCATGGTCTGATTTTACCTCCTTCGCCAGTCAATCGCGATCATTCAGGCGCAACAGGAACAATGTTTCCGCGACGATGGCTCGGCGGAACACCGTGAGGGACAGAGATTCGTTGGGGCTGTGCGCCCGAGATAACGGGTCCTCGACCCCCGTGATGAGAATCTGTGCGTTCGGGAACCGCTCGACCAAATCGGCAACGAACGGGATGGAACCCCCGACGCCCACCTTGACCGGGTCAGCGCCATCCCAGGCATCGCGCAGAGCCTCGAGTTCGAGTGTCGCGGCACTTCCCGACGAGTCCACGAGAAACGAATTGCCCAAGTCGATGTGACTGAATTCGAGATACGCGCCCCACGGGACGGTCGCACGAAGGTGCTTCTCGATGTGCGCAAAAGCGTCGGACGACGTCTGCCCTGGCGCGATACGAACCGAAATCTTTACTGTCACGGAGGGAATCAAGGTGTTGGAGGCGTTCTGAACCGTTGGCGCATCGATACCCGTGATCGAAATCGCTGGCTGGAACCACAACCGAGACAGAATCGGACCCGTTCCGATGTCACTGACGCCGTCTTTCAGGCCTGAGTCGTGGACCAATTCGTCTCGAGTGAACTCGGGCACGGGCGCGTCGTGTGTGTGCAGCCCCGCAATCGCCACGGAACCGTCCTCGTTGTATAACCTGGCCAACAGCGTGGTCGCGGCCATCATCGCGTCGGGAACGGCTCCTCCGAGCATCCCCGAATGCGATGCGTGCTCCAGAGTGGACACGGAGAGCGAGAAGGCCACATTTCCGCGCAGACTGACGGTCAACGACGGAATGTCCACCGAACGATTGTCGGAGTCGGCGACCACGATGATGTCGCTGTTCAGAATCGCGGCGTGCCGATCAAGAATCGACGTGAACGAGCGAGAGCCGAACTCCTCCTCCCCCTCAATGAACAGAGCGAGCCCAATGTTCAAATCTTCGCCGAGAATTTTGGCGATGGTCTCGAGCGCCGTCAGGTGAACGACAACCCCCGCCTTATCGTCCGCGGCACCACGACCGTAGAGACGTCCGTCCCGCTCGACAGGTTCGAAGGGCTCGCTCTCCCAGATCTGCGCGTCACCCGGAGGCTGAACGTCATGATGGGCGTACAGCAAGACCGTCGGGTAGCCGGGCGCGGGGTCTCGGCGCGCCAGAACTGCAGGTTGCCCGTAGCCGGGCGCATTCGCAAACGGCTCCGTCACAATCTGGACGTCCTCAAAGATTTCCAACGCACGAACTCGCTCAGCGACGAACTCGGCGGAACGGTGAACCTCCTCGGCCGGAAATCCGTCCCACGACACGCTGGGAATTCGGACCAGAGATTTCAACGTCTCTACCGTGTCGGGGAAGGACGCGACGATTCGTGAGTTGATTTCGTCAAGAGAACGAGAGGGATGCGTCATAAAGGTAATCTTAGAAGCACCAATCGAGAGGAACCGTCGTGAACGACTCCGCCGACACGTCACCCGCAACCGGCAAAGGACGAGCTACACCGAGCCGCAAACAGCGTGAAGCTGCCAATAAGCGCCCTCTTGTCGCGAAACGTACGAAGGCCAAGACGACCAAGGAAGATCGTCGAAAGCGAGCCAGCGAACGCCTCGTCGCCCGACAGGGTTACGAAGCTGGCGACGAGCGGTACATGCCTGCGCGCGACAAAGGCGCCCAGCGCCGTTTCGTCCGTGACTTCGTTGATGCGCGATACACCGTCGGAGAATTCATGATTCCGTTGATGTTCGCTGTGATCATCGCCACCTTTCTGCCCCAGTACAGCGCGACGGATGGCTCGGGAGCCACACTTCAGCTGACGGTTCTCATTGCCATGTACGGCTTTTTCGTCATCGCCGTCATAGACGCCATGATATTTAGCAACAAACTAGTCCGAGTAATGTCGGACAAGTTCGGCGCATCGAGCATCGAAAAAGGACACCGCTGGTACGCGTCGACTCGCGCTTTCCAGTTCCGTCCGCTCAGAGTTCCGAAGCCGCAAGTGACGCGCGGCCAGCACCCGTCATAAACCGCGGGTGAATCCCCTGGCCAACCGTGCCGCCCAGAACGGTCCTTCATACAGGAACGCCGTATAGCCCTGCACGAGAGTTGCGCCAGCGGCGAGTCGATCCGCGACATCCGAAGCCGTCGTGACGCCGCCGACCGCGATAATGCACAAGTCTCCACCCACTCGCGCGCGCAAACGGCGCACGATCTGCGTTGACCGTTCGGCGAGAGGCGGACCCGACAATCCGCCGTCCCCCATCGCGTCGATTTCGGCCGACGGACTTGACAGCCCGTCACGGGACAGCGTCGTGTTGGTTGCGATGATCCCGTCGAGTCCGATCGTGAGAACGAGGTCAGCAACAGCGTCGACGGCACTGTCCGACAGGTCGGGCGCGATCTTCACCAATACGGGAGTATCCCCCGCCTCACGCTTCACGTCACGCAGGAGGGGCTCGAGTTTGTCAATCTCTTGAAGCCCCCGCAGTCCCGGCGTGTTGGGCGACGACACGTTCACCACAAGATAATCGGCAACCGGCGCTAACAGTCTGGTTGAGGCAAGATAATCGCCGCGGGCATCGTCGACGTCGACACGTCGACTCTTTCCGATATTGACACCGACAATCGGTCCTCGGCGATGACGAAGCCTGGGCGTTATCGAAACGGCGCCATCGTTGTTGAACCCCATCCGGTTGATCAGGGCGTAATCGGCACGAAGTCGAAACAGACGCGGTCGCGGATTACCCTCCTGCGCATGTGCGGTGACGGTACCGACCTCAACGTGGCCGAACCCCAACCCCCACAGGATTCGATACGCGATTGCGTTTTTGTCGAAACCGGCAGCAAGACCGAACGGCGATTCAAAGTCCAATCCGAGTGTGCGAACCCGCGCCGAGCGAGGGGGTCGCGTGAAGAGGCGAAGAAGTGGGGTGAACCCAAGACGTTGCCCCAGAACCAAAAGTGACACCACGAGTTCGTGAGCATTTTCTGCGTCCATCCGCGCGAAAACGAGACGAAAAAGGGTGCGGTAGATCACGCAGGATCGCCCTTTGATTCCTCTTCCGCTCTCAAGACGACGATGGCCGATTCGAAGTCGTTGAGGGAATCAAACGCTTGGTACACGCTCGCAAACCGCAAGTACGCGACAAGGTCGATGGTGCGAAGCTCCGGCAAAATCGAAAGGCCGACCTCGTTCGCATCGATTTGCGAAACACCGGTCGCGCGAATACTTTCTTCGACGCGCTGGGCAAGTCCGGCCAAATCCGCGTCCGATACGGGTCGGCCCTGACAGGCTTTGCGGACACCCGCCACAATCTTCTCGCGGGAAAATGCCTCAATCACGCCGTTGCGTTTGATCACCGACAGGCTCGCGGTTTCGAGCGTCGACCAGCGGCCCCCGCAGTCCGGGCATTCCCGCCGACGACGAACCGACAGTCCGTCTTCGGAGGTGCGTGAGTCGATCACACGGGTATCGGTGAAGCGACAAAACGGGCAAAACATGATGTCACCTTTCGCGTCGGGCGAAAACTGCGTTGCCGTGTTTTTCCATGTTACCGTTCGGGAATAATGGGGACGAGAACGCCATTGAGAGGATTGTGACCATCGTGACGCCACAGGAGGCTTTCCTCGCAGCATTTTCCCTGCATCCCGCTGGCGTTGCGGTGATCACGGGACAAATGGACGATGGAACACCCGCCGGTTTTACCGCGACATCACTTGCCTCGTTCTCTGCCACTCCCCCGCGTGCGACTGTCAATATTGCGCAACACGCTTCGTCGTATCCTGCAGTCGCGTTGGGCAAAGCCGTCATCCTTCATTTCCTCAGTAGCGGCCAAGTCGGTGTCTCGCGCACAATGGCGGGTGCCTTCTCGCAGCGCTTCACGGGCGACCACTGGGCACCTGGCATGGGGGGTCTGCCCCAACTGCACGGCGTGCGCGCCGCGCTTCTTGCCACTGTCGTGGCCGTCACCGAGGTTGGCGACAACGCAACGATCGTCGTGGAAATCAATGACGGCGAGACCCACCCCGATTACCCGCCACTCGTGTATGTCGATCGCCGCTATCACAGCGTCGGCGAGATCGTGGCGGGTTAAACGAAACAGTTGGGGCCGAGAACGCGCTTGAGTTCGCCGTAGAGCGGACCACTCACGGCGACGCGGTGTGGCAGGGTGAACACCTGAACACCCGAGGCATGGCGAAGGCGCAGTTCCACCTCGGCATCCCCCGGATAGCGCTTAAGCACATCGTCCAACTCCGCAATGAGCGTCGTTGTTGAATGTTCCGCGGGAACCTGAACGCGGATGATGGACACCTCCGAGTCGAGAGAAACGTCGAGGTGTTTCACGTTCCGAACCATCATTGAGAGGAACTGTTCGCGCAAACGAACACGACCACTGATGGCGACCAACGAATCGTTGACGAGTAGCGGACGAAGGTCGTCGTATGCCTTTCCCAGAATCGACAACTCGATAGAACCCGACATGTCTTCGAGGACGGCAGAGGCGTATTGCTTGCCCGACGCTCGTGCCGTGCGATGTTCGATGTTGCGCAAAAGCCCTGTGAGCGTGATTACGTCGTCTTCCGACGCTCCCTGCAACTCCCACTCCGTCTCTTCGCCCTCGCTTTCCGCGACTTTAGGGACGGCAATCAGGTCACTAACGTACAAAGTCCGGTGGCGTTGAAGAACGACCTCTTGACCGTTCAGCGGGTGGTCAGAGACATACAGCCCCAACATTTCGCGCTCGAATTCCAGTTTGGTCTTGCGAGGCCATTCGGGGCGATCCGGAATCAACTCGACAGGTTGGTCAAAGAGTTCCCCGAAATCAAAACCGACGTCACCTTTCGACGCGTCTTTCTTTTCACGAGTTGCGTCGTCGACAACCTTTTCATGGACCTCGATGAGAGCACGGCGAGTGTGACCAAAACAATCGAACGCTCCGGACTTGAAGAGCGATTCGATAGTGCGTTTGTTGAGTGCAGGCAACGGAACGCGTGTGAGGAAGTTCTGCACCGAGGTGTACTCGCCGCCCGACTCTCGTTCTGTCGTTACGTGAGAAACCACATTCTCCCCGACGTTCTTGATCGATCCCAGACCGAAACGCACGTCATCACCGACCGCCGTGAAATACAGGTCGGACTCGTTGATGTCAGGGGGGAGAACCGTGACCCCCATGCGGCGTGCCTCGACGAGATAGCCGCCCAACTTGTCGCGGTCGTCTCCGACCGAGGTGAGAAGTGCCGCGATGAATTCAGCGGGGTAATGAGCTTTAAGATACGCCGTGAAGTAGGCAATCACGCCATATGCCGCCGAGTGCGACTTGTTGAACGCGTAATCCGAGAACGGGACGAGGATGTCCCACAGCGTCTTGATGGCCGGCTTGGTGTATCCGCGCTCCAACATTCCCGCCGAAAACAAAGGAAATTCCTTGTCGAGTGTTTCCTTGCTCTTCTTTCCCATCGCGCGACGCAGATTATCGGCCTGACCGAGCGAATATCCTGCCACCCGCTGGGCAATCTCCATGACCTGTTCTTGATAGACAATGAGCCCATAGGTCGGTCCGAGAATGTCGACAAGTGATTCGGCGAGCTCCGGGTGGATCGGGGTTATCGCCTGCTGACCCTGTTTGCGCATCGCGTAATTGGTGTGTGATTTCGCGCCCATGGGGCCTGGGCGATACAACGCGAGCACCGCGGAAATGTCCTCGAAATGGTCGGGACGCATCTGTTTGAGAAGTTGCCGCATCGGCGGGGAATCGAGTTGGAAGATTCCCAGAGTCTCGCCCGTCGAGAGGAGTTCGTAGACACCCGTGTCATTGAAGTCGAGGTCCTCGAGGACGAGGTCAATTCCCCTGTTTCGTTTGATGTTGATGAGCGCGTCATCGAGGATGTCGAGGTTTCGAAGTCCAAGAAAGTCCATCTTGATCAGCCCAAGTTTTTCGCAGGTCGGGTAATCGAATTGTGTGATGATCTGACCGTCGTTGTCGCGCATCATGAGTGGCACGATGGCCGCCAACGGGGTGTCCGACATGATGACGCCAGCAGCGTGCACACCCGTGTTTCGCTTGATGTTCTCGATGCCGAGCGCCGTCTCGAAGACCGCCTTCGTGTCCGCGGATTCCTCGATCACGTCGCGGAATTTAGCCGCTTCCTTGAATCGGGGGTTGGCGGTGTCGTACATCTCGGCGAGCGACATGTCGCGGCCCGCGAGCATAGGCGGAACCGCCTTCGACAATTTCTCGCCCATCCCGTAAGGGAAACCCATCACGCGGGAAGCATCCTTGAGCGCCTGTTTTGCTTTGATGATGTTGAATGTCGCGATTTGTGCGACACGGTCAGAGCCGTACTTGCCCGTGACATAGCGCTTGACGTCGTCGCGTCGTCGCGTGGAGAAGTCAATATCGAAGTCGGGCATGGATTCGCGTTCGGGGTTCAGGAACCGTTCAAAGAGCAGTCCGTGTTCAATCGGGTCAAGGTCTGTGATCCGCATCGCAAAGGCGGCAAGAGACCCAGCACCCGAACCTCGACCTGGTCCAACACGCACACCGTTTTCGCGGGCCCATTTGACGAAGTCTGCGACGACGAGGTAGTAGCCGGGAAAACCTTTGCTCGTGACGACGTCAATTTCATATTTCGCACGTTGCTCGATTTCCGGTGTCAGTCCGTTCGGATAACGATAGGCCAGACCCGCGACCACTTCGCGCTCAAACGCCGCCGCCTCGGTATCCCCCGCGTCGACAGGGAACTGCGGCATGTGACTCACCGACGTGTCGAATTCAACGTTGCACCGTTCGGCAATGAGGAGCGTGTTGTCGGCGGCCTCGGGGTGGTCCGGGAACAGCGATCGCATTTGGGCCGCTGACTTGAGATAAAACTCGTCCGCCTCGAACTTGAACCTGCTTTCGTCTGACAGGGTCTTGCCGGATTGAACGCACAACAGAGCGGCGTGCGACTTCGCCTCGTGCGCGTGGGTGTAGTGCAGGTCGTTCGTCAACACCAGTGGCAGGTCGAGTTCCTGCGCGAGTCGCAGCAAATCCTTGATTCCGCGGCGTTCGATGGGCAACCCGTGATCCATGATCTCGATGAAGAAATTCTCTTTACCCAGAATGTCGCGCATTGTTGAGGCCGCGAGTTTGGCGCCGTCATAATCGCCCAGACGAATCTTTGTCTGAATCTCACCCGATACACACCCGCTCGTAGCGATGAGCCCCGCGGAGTGCGTGCTGAGAAGTTCGAGGTCGAGCCGGGGTTTGTGGTAAAACCCTTCGATATAGGACGATGTCGACATCGAAAAGAGATTGTGCATGCCCTCGGTTGTCTCACTCAGCAGCGTGAGGTGGGTATACGCTCCGCGAGCGGACACATCGTTCTCGCTCCCATCGGCCCACTGCACGGGCTTCTTGTGGTGTCGGCCTTCAGGAGCGAAATAGGCCTCGAGCCCGATGATCGCCTTGATATCCCGGTCCTTGGCCTGTTTCCACATCTCGAACGCACCAAACAAGGTCCCGTGGTCGGTCATCGCGATGGCGGGCATGTTCTCTGCGACCGTCGCGTCCAGCAGACTGTCAATTCGTGCCGCGCCGTCGAGCATCGAGTTGTCCGTGTGAACGTGAAGATGGACAAACGAACTCGACACGGACTCTCCTTCTCGCGATTGCGGACTTTCAGTTTAGGTCGGTCGTCGGACGCGACCGTGAGGCGCGTCAGCGAGTTGCGAGAAGTTCCAGCGAATGTGCCAAATCTGGCGCATAGTCGCTCGTGATCTCGAGTTCATCACCCGTCGCGGGGTGATTGAACCGGAGTCGGACGGCGTGCAACCACTGGCGCGTTAGTTCCAGACGCGTCGCAATGAGGGGGTTTGCGCCGTAAAGGGAATCGCCGACGAGTGGGTGCCGCTGAGCAGCCATGTGCACACGAATCTGGTGGGTGCGCCCGGTCTCGAGACCCACCGACAAGAGTGTTGCCGTCGGATAAGTGGCGAGAGTGTCAAAGTGAGTGACGGCATGTCGCCCGTCGTGGGTGACCGCGAATTTCCATGCCGAACCTGGATGGCGACCAATTGGGGCGTCGATTGTTCCCTCCGCTGGCACCATCTCGCCTTGAACGAGCGCGTGGTATTCCTTGAAAACCTCACGATCCTTGAATTTCCGCTTCATGACCGAATACGCGATCTCGCTCTTGGCCACAATCATGAGGCCCGAGGTCCCCACATCTAGACGATGCACGATCCCCTGACGTTCCGGAGGTCCCGACGTCGCGATTCGATAGCCCGCTCCGGCGAGCGCACCCAGCACCGTGTCGCCCTCCCATCCCAGAGAGGGATGAGCGGCGAGGAACGGGGGCTTACTCACAACGACAATGTCGTCGTCGTCATAAACGATCTGCATGTCAGCTATGACAACCGGGACAATCTCGGGTTCGCGCGGGTCGTCCCAGACAATCGACAGCAGTACGCCGGCAGACAAGCGGTCGGACTTCGTTGCTACCCGTCCATCCACCTCGACACCACCGCGTTCGATGACATCGCCGGCGAACGTCCGCGAAAAGCCCAACAATTTGGCGACGGCGACGTCGACACGTTCCCCGACGAGACCGTCAGGAACCGGAAGCGATCGATGCTGTGGCATCGGGACTAAAAGGAGTTGGCGGATTCCTGACCGCTGTTGGCCAGATCCGCAAGCTGCTTGTCGAGGTGCTGCTTGAGGTGCTGACGGTACTCTTTTTCAAAAAGTTTGAGCCGCTCGATTTCGCGCTCGACCGCGATGCGCTGCTGGTCGAGCACGTTAATTTCGTTACGCTGGCGAAGCTCCGCTTCAGCAAGCATGCGCGTCACGTGATTCTTACCCTCTTCGATGATCCGGTCGCGCTCGGTATACCCCTCTTGGATGTGCTGGTCGTGAAGTTTCCGAGCGAGTTGGAGTAATTGACTCGATGTGCCGGTCTCGGCGGTTCCCGTCGCGAGGCTGGCGGCGATTGGCCCGCCGCTGCGCTGCAGCTCTGCCACACGCGATTCTGCGCCCAATACTTTTTGATTAAGTCCATCGTTTTCGATTTGGATGCGACGAAGTTCCTTGACGACCTCATCGAGGAAATCGTCAACGTCATCGGGGTCATAACCGTCGCGTTTCGTCTTGAATTGTTTGTTAACAATGTCTTCAGCGCTCAACATTGGCCGGCCTCATTCCTTAGGACAACCGCTTTATCGGTTGACAACACTTTACCGCGAACCCTAAACAACCCAAGACATTGCGATGTACACGGCAAAAAGCAACAGAGTCCAGGAAAGGTCGATTGCAACGGAACCGATACGCAACGGTTTGATGAATCGCCGGAGAAAGCGCAGCGGCGGGTCGGTTACGGTGTACGTCGCTTCCGCGAGGATTAACACCACACCGCGCGGCCGCCACTGCGGGGAGATTTGCTGAACCCATTCAAGGATAAAGCGCGACCACAGCAAAGCCGAGAAGCACCACAGAACTGCGTACAGGATGTTTCCCAACACTGGCATGGACTACGCCAGGAGTTCTTCGTCGTGACTCGGCTGCAGGCTGTTCTGGTCGAGTTCGTCATCGAACTGTTCAATCCCCGCGGGGGTAAGCATGAACACCTTTACGGCAACGCGGCGAATCGTTCCGTCCAGTCCCTTGACGAGACCTGACATGAAGTCAATCAGACGACGAACGTCGGCCTCTTGCATCATGGACAAGTCGACGATGATCGGAGAGCCATCCGCAAACGTCTCTGCTATGCCCGACGCATCGGTTGCATAGCGGCGAGGACGCATCGTGTGAATGACCGAATATGAGGGCTCGTAGCGAGATCGACTCATCGAACGCGCCGGTACCGAGACAGGACGAGGCCCGGACGGACGCGGTAGGTCGGGCCTAACGCTCGTGCGCTCTTTCGGGAATCGGGATGACGATGAAACGAAGCCCAAATATTCAAGTGTTTTCCTCATGACGATGTCCTCTCCTTGAGGTTTTCATCAGATTAACGTGGAGACGGGCGATTTCCCGTGATTGACGTGCCAATCCGAAGGTGTGTCGCGCCGTGCTCAATGGCCTGTTGCCAATCGGCGCTCATGCCGGTTGAAATGTCGGTCGCGTTCGGGTGGGCATGGCGAAGGATCTCTGACATCGTGGCGACATGGGCGAATGCCTCGCCTGGATCGGCGTCCTGAGGTGCTACGGCCATCACCCCACGCAGGTCAATTGTGCCCGCATTGATGATCCGTTCAGCGAGTCGCATCATGTCATCGGCAGTCTGCACACCGCCGCGTCCGGGATCGTCTGTGAGGTTCAACTCGATAAAGCCGTCTACTCGATGTTCTGATGTGACGAGGGCGTCGACTACAGAATCTCGGTCGAGTGAATGAATCACCGAGGCATACCGCGCAATTGCTCGGGCTTTATTGGATTGAATCTGTCCCACGAAATGCCACGTGAGATCTCGTCCGGCTAGTTCATCTGCTTTTGGTGAAGCGTCCTGGTGACGACTTTCACCAAAATGGCGGGCGCCGGCCTCCAGGAGTTCCTCGATGACTGATGCAGGATGGAATTTTGTGACGACGACCAGAGTTACCTCGTTGGCGTCACGGCCCCACTTCGCAATTTCGGCGGCGACATCGGCGGACAACGAGTGCCATCGTTCGGTTACGGACGGCACAACCGGCTACTGCAGAAATTCGGGAAGGTCGTATGCGTCCGAATCGGCAAACTGGTCGGTCAAAACCGGAATATCGGTCGTCGTTGCTGACCGCCCGAATTCGCTGTGCTGCAATTCTTCATCAAGTGTTTGGAACGACGCGACGCTACCAATTCGGTCGGAGCGCACGGTGTCTCTCTCGTCGAATCCGGCAGCGATAACCGTCACGCGAACCTCGTCTCCGAGAGTGTCGTCAATTCCCATTCCCCAGATGAAGTTGGCTTCGGGGTGGATGACATCCGAAATCAGCGTCGCCGCCTCGTTGACCTCCATGATGGACAGGTTGGAGCCGGCCTGGAAAGACAACAGCACGCCGTGTGCGCCGTTGATCGTCTGGTCGAGCATAGGAGACGCAATCGCCATTTCGGTTGCTTTGATAGCTCGTTCGGCACCCCGTGCGGTTCCGATACCCATGAGGGACGTTCCCGCGCCGTGCATGACGCTCCGCACATCTGCGAAGTCGAGATTGATGAGCCCGGGGTTCGTGATGAGGTTCGTGATGCCCTGGACTCCGGCGAGGAGGACCTCGTCTGCGATGGCAAAAGCTTCAGTGACCGAAATCGTCGGGTCAGCGAGTTGAAGGAGCCGGTCGTTGGGGACGACAATCAGCGTGTCGACCTCTGCCCGAAGGCGTTCAACTCCCGCTTCGGCCTGTTCACGGCGACGACGCGCCTCGAAGCCAAACGGCGTAGTGACAACACCGATGGTGAGCGCACCTATCGATTTCGCAATTCGCGCGACAACGGGCGCACCGCCGGTTCCGGTTCCGCCACCTTCGCCCGCTGTGACGAAAACGAGGTCCGCGCCGGCGAGGCTTTCTTCAATTTCGGTTGCGTGGTCTTCCGCGGCGCGACGGCCGATTTCGGGGTCGGCGCCAGCACCGAGACCACGGGTCAGTTGCCGTCCAACGTCGAGTTTGACGTCGGCGTCGCTGAGGAGAAGTGCTTGTGCATCGGTGTTTACCGCGACGTATTCGACACCCTTGATCTTGGCGTCAATCATTCGATTGACAGCATTGACACCACCGCCACCTACGCCGACAACCTTAATGACGGCGAGGTAATTGTTGCTTGCGGATGCCATGGGTTCCTCCAACGTTCAGGCTCAACTTGAAGTCGAGACTTTTCCTGCCCTCTCAGGCACGCCCACGGTAGTCACGACGGTACGCAGAGGCCGCCAACTCAGTCGGCGTGTCGCGATTCAGCGCAATCGCCGTAAAACGATGTTGTCCGGGGCAGAGACATCGATTTCGAAAACTCCATTCGAACGATCGGCGACTCGAATCGCGCGATCCATCACCACGAGCTTCAGCGCGGAATTGTCCGGAGAGCCCCATACGATTTCGTGCCCAACCCCGCGCAGAGTAAACCGAACGCTGTCACGCGTCTGCGCCGACATCGATGCGACATTTGCGAGGATGCTACTCGGCAGGGCAACGAGCGTCTCCGCCATGGCGCTAAATGCCCTGTCAGTGGTGGACTCCCCCAACAATTCGGGAATTCCCGAGGGCTTTTCCATCCCCGTATCGATGACGACACCGGCAGCGTCGACAACCGCCCATTGAGATTCGATCGCCATGAACCCGATGGCCTGGCGCTCGACGACCCGAATGACCAGAGTGTGCGGGGGCTGAATCTCGGTCGTGAATGACTGAATTCTCGTGACAGAACTGAGTCGTTCACGAATCGCATCAAAATTGAGGGCTACGAGCGGTTGGCCGACTTGGTCGGATACCGCGCCGACGATTGTTCGCTCGGGAACAAAGTCCTGTCCCTTCACGACGATGTCTGTCAACGTGAGAAGTGGCGACATCACAATTCCGCTAACAACTAGCGCGACCGCGACGAGCGTAGCGCTACCCGTCAGCCACGCGCGCCGACGCCGCCGGCGACCGGCCGTGAATCGACGTTCGTCCGAATCACGCGGAGCTAAAGGAATATTCGACGCGGCAACCGGCTGCAATCGGGATGGACGTGGAACCGACCGCGGTGCGCCGGGTGCCCCGGGAAGATCGGGGCGCTTCACGAAACGTCGAGTTCCGCAACAATCTGAGGAATTATGCGATAAACATCGCCGCAGGACAGCGTCATGATGATGTCTCCCGATTGTGCGTGCTCGGACGCGATTTTCGCCGCGACCGACCAATCGGGACAGTATGCCACGCGCGTTTGATCGGCAAATGCCGCCGCAACAATAGCGCCTGACACCCCCGCGATCGGGTCCTCCCGCGCGCCAAACACGTCGAGAACCACCGTGAAGTCAGCGCCACTCTCATATTCGCGCGCGAAATCGGCCGCCATATCGCGCGTCCGCGAGTACAAATGGGGCTGGTGGACCGCGATGAGCCGACCGTCGCCAACCACGCTTCTGGCCGTGGCCAACGCGGCTCGGACTTCGCGCGGATGGTGGGCATAGTCGTCGTACACGCGCACACCTCGGACTGTGCTCGTCAGTTCAAAGCGCCGACCGGTTCCCGCGAAATCACCCAGCGCTGCCGCTGCCGCAAATAGGTCGACGCCGAGCGCGCACATCACCGCGATTGCACCCGCGCCGTTGAGTGCGTTGTGAGCGCCCGCTACCGGTAGACGGAATTCGACGACTTGACTACCGTGTGTGATTGTCGCGCTGACACCATCGGCTGACGACTCGATATCGCTGACACGGTAATCAACACCTTCCGATTCGCCGAAGGTCACACTCGGGGTCTTAATGCTGGGCATCAACCGCCGCAGTGCCGGGTCGTCCCCCGACACAACAACGACCTCCCGACAACCGTTTGCGAAAGTCACGAACGCCTGGTCAAATGCCTCTTCCGAACCGTAATGCTCCAGATGGTCAGAGTCGATGTTGGTAATCAGCCCAATCGATGTCGGGTACACGACAAAGGATCCATCCGATTCGTCGGCTTCAATGACGAACTCGGAATCGGTTCCTCGACCGGAAGACGCACCAAGGTTAGCCAACACACCGCCATTCACGAACGACGGTGAGCGACCTACACCGAGCAATCCCGTCACAATCATTGCCGTCGACGTGGTTTTTCCGTGGGCTCCCGCTACTGACACGACGCGGTGATCGCGAACGAGCCAGGCCAGCGCGAGTGAGCGATGAAGGACGCGAATTCCGCGATCGATCGCCCAGCGGTATTCGGGATTGTCCGCCCACAACGCGCCGGTGACCACGACCGTGTCAGCGTCGCGCACAGCGATTGGCTCGTGTCCAATCTGAACGACTATTCCATCGGCTCGAAGGTCCGTCAGCGTCTGCGACTCAGAGCGGTCGGATCCGGTAACGACAAGACCTTGCGCGCGAAACATGCGTGCAATGCCGCTCATTCCGCTTCCGCCGATTCCGATGAAATGAACACGGCCGAGCTCTGCGGGTATTTCAGCGGTAAGGTCGGGCGCGATCACGACTCCACCCTAATCCCGTGATTCAGAGACCGCGGTGAACACCATGTCCGTCAGCCGCTCAGCCCCGTCTCGAATGCCCGACGCAGCCGCTCGGCTTGCCATTGTTCGACGCTGTTCGCCGTTTGCCAACAATGGGATGAGTGACTCTCGGACCCACTCCCCCGTGAACTCAGCATCGCGGCAAAGAATTGCCCCGCCCGCCGCAACCAGGTCACGCGCGTTCAGCTCCTGCTCACCGTTGCCGACCGGATATGGAACGAAAACCGAGGGAATTCCCAAACCAGCCAATTCGCATACCGTCGCAGCACCGGAACGAGCGACGACGAAATCTGCTGCCGCCAAGGCGAGATCCATTCGGTCGCAATACGGCAACGCGCGGTAGCCCGCGATGTTCTGATCGACGAATTCTCTGGATTCACCCACCGTGTGGACGATTTGCCAACCTGCTGCAATGATGTCGCGTGCCGTCTCGATCACCGTCGCGTTGATGCGCGCCGCGCCTGTTGACCCACCCGTCACCAGCAACACGGGACGTTTGGCATCGAGGTCAAAGTGACGTCGCGCCTTGACGCGAGTGGCAACGCGATCCAGGGTCGCGATTTCGGCTCGAAGCGGCATTCCCGTGCGGTGTGCGTGAGGAAGAGGCGTGTCTGGGAAGGTCACCGCAACGTGACGAGTCAGCCGTGATCCCCATTTATTCGCAATTCCCGGCAGTGCGTTCGCTTCGTGGATTACCAGTGGAATACCGGCCCGACGTGCTGCGAAATAGGCGGGTGCTGCTGCGTAGCCGCCAAAACCCACCACGACGTCTACCTCTCGTGACGCGATCATCGACGCAACGCTGCGAACCGAGCGGGCGAAGCGAGCGGGAAAAGCGAAAGCCGAAAAGTTCAACCTGCGCGGAAAGGGCAGACGTTCGATTGTGAGCAGTTCGTATCCCCTCTCGGGGACCAGTCGTGATTCGAGCCCTTCGGCTGTTCCCACAACCAGCACGGTGGCGTCCGGTTCTCGGAGGCGAATCGCATCGGCTGTTGCCAACAACGGATTAACGTGACCGGCCGTGCCGCCACCCGCGAGTAAAAAGACGGTCATCCGTAACGCTCCTCATGACGAACGCAACTGATAACCACACCGATCGCTAGGAAGTTGGCGACGAGCGCTGATCCACCGGAAGAAATGAACGGTAACGGTACTCCGAGCACCGGCAAAACATTGAGGACCACGGCGATGTTGACGAAGGCTTGTCCGATGATCCACACAAAAACGCCACCGATAAGCACTCGCGTCAAAGGCTGCGGGAATTCCCGAACCAACCGAATGAGCGTTACCGCCAGAGCGAGAAAGAGCACAATCAATGCGATCGCACCAAGCATTCCCAATTCTTCGCCCACGATCGCGAAAATGTAGTCGGAATCAGCGTGAGGCAGCCACGACCATTTCGCGCGGGAACTACCAGGGCCGAGTCCGAACAGTCCTCCGGCCGATAACGCCCACAGCCCGTGCATTGTCTGCCAACACACCGTCTCGTACTGTTCGGGTGTGCACCCCTGTAGCCATGCGTCGAACCGTGCGCCACGGTTTGATCCACCTACATTAAGCAGCGCGAATACCGCCAATACCGAAATTGCGGCCAGTACCCAAATTGTGCGGGCGGGCAGACCCGCGAAAGCGAGCATTCCCAAAACGATGAGGCCCATAATCATTGTCGTTCCGAGGTCACCGCCCAGACCAACCATTCCGATGGGGACTCCAACCCAGATCAGCGGCTGAATCCAGCGCCGAAGTGGCTCGTCAAGCATGTATTCGTTGTCATGAATCCACGAGGCAAACCAGACAATCACCGCGAGCTTGAGGAACTCGGACGGTTGGAAAGAGAGGAATCCGACGTCGAGCCAGTTACGGTTGCCTCCGTATTCAGTCCCGACCGTGAGCACAGCAAGTTGCAACACGAAACCGCCGCCGACGAAAACGTTCCGATATTTACTCCAGAACGACACCGGCCACCGCGCGATGATGAAACACAGTGCTCCACCAGCCACCGCGCTGCTCGCCTGCGTGAACCCATCGGCGAAAAAGTTTCCCCCGTTGTTTAACCCGCTGGTTACCGACGATGCCGACAGAACCATGAATGTCCCAAACAGCGCCAGGAGTACCGTTACGGCGATCAACAGCGTGACGATGGGCGAATCGGCGTCGAACGGGTTTCGCAGTTGCACGCCGTTGGATCGCACCCTACTCATCGGTCAATCCCACGTGCGTGCGAACGGCAGCCTGGAACTGCCGACCTCGGTCGGCATAGTCAACAAATTGATCCATCGAGGCGGCGGCGGGTGCCAACAACACCGTGTCGCCGGGCGACGCGTGAAGGGCGGCAGCGGAAACAGCAGCGTCCATCACGTTGTCCGCATCAATTTCAATGAACGGAACATCGGGCGCCCACGCCGCCATTGCACGCCGGGGCTCGTCGCGGTCGACCCCGATAGCGATGACGGCGCGAAGTCTCGATTGGTGCGCCTGAACCAGCTCATCAATCTGTGTTCCCTTGAACATTCCCCCGACAATCCACACCAGTGACGGGAATGCACGAAGCGACGCATTCGCCGCGTGCGCATTGGTTGCCTTTGAATCGTCGATCCAGGTCACACCAGCGTTTTCCGTCACCGTCTCACACCGATGATGGTCAAGTTGGAAAGAATCAAGTCCAGTTGCAACATCCACTGCGGACGCCCCAACAGACAATGCCATCCCTGACGCGGCGAGGATATTGAGAATCATGTGGGGGGTCGCAAAGCCAAGTTCGACCAGATGATCGACCGTCGTCAATTCCTGGGCGTTGTTTCGTCGATCGGGCACAAATGCGCGGTCGACGAGTATGCCGTCAATTGTTCCCAGTTCACCGGTGTCAGGCGTGACTAGCCCGAAGCCGATTGCCTCGCAGCCTTCCTCGACATTCGCGTCGCGCACGAGCGCCTCGGTGACTGGGTCGATTCGGCTATAGAACACGGACTTGCGGGTGTTGTGATACACCGCACCTTTCGCCGCACGGTACGCCTCGGCCGAGCCATGCCAATCAAGGTGGTCCTCGGCGATGTTGAGACAGGCGCTGACCAGCGGGCGAAGTGCACCTTCCCCGACGGTGGGCAACCAGTGCAATTGGAAGCTCGAGATCTCGACGACGAGGAATTCAAAACCAGTTGGGTCACGAACTGCGTCCAATACCGGTACACCGATATTTCCAACCGCTGCGACGCGAAATCCCGCTGTCGCTAAAACGTGTGCAGTGAGCTGAGTCGTTGTGGTCTTGCCGTTGGTCCCCGTGATGAGGATCCACTCTGAGGTTAACACCTTGTCCCGGACTCGCCACGCAAGTTCGATGTCGCTCCAGATTGGAATCGACTTGGTCGCAGCCCAGGAGACGATTGGGTGTTGAGGGGAAACACCCGGACTCACGATGATGACGTCCGGCGCAAACTCGGCCGCGAGCCTCACCATCTCGGTCTCGTCCGGCACAATCGCATAGTCGATACCGATGACGTCGAGAATCGCGGTGTGCTCGTCTGACGCGCGTGACGTGACGACGAACGCTTCACACCCGAGTTCCCACAACGTGTCGGCGACAGAAAATCCGGTGACCCCGAGCCCCACGACAAGGACTTTGACGCCCTTCCAATCAGCGTTCCAACTCGTCAGGCCGGAGAGGCGCGACATTACTGGCTCGCCCATTCCAGGTAGAACAACCCCACACC
>JBEGPO010000121.1:0-11943 GCA_041181465.1 Actinomycetota bacterium
TCATCGAATACTCCTCCGTCGACACGAGTTTAGGGGAATGAGAAAGGGGTGGGCTCGAAAGCCCACCCCGCTCGGTTGGGCTTTATCGCGCGGCGTAGTACTCGACGACGAGTTGAACTTCACACGTGACAGGAACCTCGGCGCGCTTCGGGCGACGAACGAGTCGCGCCTGCAGCTTGTCGAGCTTGACGTCAAGGTACTCAGGAACCGCGGGGAGGACGTCGCGGTGAACGCCGATGGCTGAATCCTGAAACAGTGGAGTCGCTTCGCTGCGCTCTTTCACGTGAATCATCTGTCCAGGCTTGACGCGGAAAGATGGGCGATCAACGAGCTGACCGTCAATCAGGATGTGGCGGTGCACCACCATCTGACGTGCCTGTGCCGACGTGCGAGCGAAACCGGAGCGAAGAACGAGAGCGTCGAGACGCATTTCGAGCAGTTCGACGAGATTTTCACCAGTTAGTCCTTGGTTGCGACGAGCCTCGTCGAACGTGTTGCGCATCTGGGCTTCACGAATTCCATATTGCGCGCGAAGACGCTGCTTCTCACGAAGACGCATCGCGAAGTCACCTTCGGACTTACGCTTGGTTCGACCGTGCTGGCCGGGAGGGAAAGCGCCTTCGCCCATGAGGCGCGCGGCCTTCGGGGTCAGGGCGATTCCGAGAGCACGCGAGAGGCGAACCTTCGCGCGAGTGCGGTTCTTGTCAGACATTGTGTCCTTTTCATGTGTGAAAAACAATCGGATTCTCCCCGCAAAAGGGGAGAGAAACATGAGGGCCACGGCGCCGGCTACAGGCACCGATTCTTGCGGAGGAGACGCAGCCGCACGTCTGTCTTCTCAAGCGGTTCTCAAACTCTAACAGAAAGAAGCGACCCGCGCCATTCAATCACCATTCAGGATTGCGCGAATACGGGCAAGTCGTTCGGTGAGTTCCTGCTCTCGACCATGCCCGCTCGGTTCATAGTACGTGGGCTCGTCGCCATCGCGATAGCGCTGTGCCGCGACTCCCCCATCGATGTCGTGCGGATACACATAACCTTTGCCATGTCCAAGTTTCTGAGCGCCCGAATAATGAGCGTCGCGAAGGTGTTTCGGGACTGGTTCGAACGCACCGTCCCTAATGTCCCGAATGGCGGAATCGATCGCACGAATCACCGCGTTCGACTTTGGAGCGAGCGCAAGGTGGATGGTTGCTTCAGCGAGTGGGATGCGACCCTCTGGCATTCCAATCAGTTGCACCGCATCCGCTGCGGCAACCGCGATAGTCAGGCACGACGGGTCTGCCACTCCGATGTCTTCCGCCGCCAGGATTACCAACCGTCGAGCAATAAATCTCGGGTCTTCACCCGCTTCGATCATGCGTGCCAGGTAATGAATCGCCGAATCAACATCACTGCCCCGAACTGATTTGATAAACGCACTGATGACGTCGTAGTGTTCGTCACCCGCTCGGTCATATCTGAGAAGCGCTCTGTCGCTCGCTGCCGCCACCGTCTCAGCGGTGATTGTTCCGCCCGTGCCAACGACGTTTGCCGAGGCTTCGAGTGTCGTGAGTGCGCGTCGGGCGTCACCGCTTGACAAGCGAACAAGGGAAGCGAGTGCTTCTGCGTCAACGGTGACCGCTTTGGCAAGGCCCTCCGGTGCTTCCACGGCGCGCGCGACAAGGGCGGCCACGTCGTCGTCGGTGAGGGGCCGCAGGGTGAGAAGGAGGGAGCGACTGAGAAGCGGGGTGATAACACTGAACGACGGGTTTTCCGTTGTCGCCGCAACCAAAGTAACCCAACCGTTTTCAACACCCGGAAGCAACGCATCTTGCTGAGCCTTCGTAAAGCGATGGATCTCGTCGAGGAACAGGAGCGTTGGCGGTCCGCCGTCACTAATCCGCGACAAGGCTGATTCCATCACCTCGCGTACATCCTTGACACCCGCCGTGACAGCGGAAAGCTCCACAAAATGTCGGCTGGACGACCGCGCAATGACGTGTGCAATTGTGGTTTTGCCGGTTCCCGCGGGACCCCACAGGATTACCGAGACCCCGGTTACGCCCGAGGGCTCGGCAAGTTGGCGCAACGGTGAACCAGCGCCCAAAAGGTGAGATTGCCCGACAACCTCGTCAACGGAACGCGGGCGCATTCGCACGGCAAGCGGAGCCGTGCCACCGAAAAGCCCCGTTTCGCCCGCCACCTCTCCATGATAGGCGCGAGACCAGTTGTATAACGGTTGAGAAACGGTGTATCCGAGACGGCGTGCTCTGTGTAATGTTGACGGGTGGCACAAAGCGAAACAACATTTGGTCGGGTCGATGCTGACGGCACCGTGTGGGTCAAAGACGGGGACTGGCGTAGCGTCGGTCAAGTCGTCGATGTCTCAGCGGACGAAGCTCTCGCGTTCTACGTCACGCGATTCTCCGAGTTGGCATCTCAGGTAACCCTTCTCGAGCAGCGATCGAAGGCCGGCGCCTCCGCGCGCGACCTATTGGCCGCCATCGAAAAGTTGGTTGTCGCCTTGACGGACGCACACGCGGTCGGCGACCTCAACGCCCTGCGTCTGCGGGTAGGTGTGGTCGCCGAGTCAATTGCGGGCCTCAAAGAGAAACAAGACGCCGAGAATAAAGAGGCGTCTGCACAATCGCTGGAACGTCGCACGGCCATCGTCGAGCGCGTCGAAGCGATCGCGGCGCAAATCGACGGAGCTATTCACTGGAGAAACGCCCAGAAGGAAATTGGCGAGTTGTTCGATTCGTGGAAGGAAGAGCAAAAGCTCCCACACCGCGTTCCCAAGAAGGTCGCCGATGATTTGTGGAACCGCTTCAAGACCGCTCGTCAGACGTTTGATCGAGCGCAACGAGCGTTCTTCCAAACCAAGCAGTCCGCAGATAAAGAAGCGAAGAGCGTCAAGACCGACTTGTGCGAAAAGGCCGAGGCCCTCGCTCCGAAGGGTGCGGACGGAATCGGTGAGTACCGCCGGCTTCTCGAGGACTGGAAGAAGGCTCCGCGAGCCGCCCGAACCCTCGACAACCAATTGTGGGAACGTTTCAAGGCTGCCGGTGATGCACTGTACAGCGCGGGTTCAGCGGAATGGTCAGCGAACGGAAAAGCAAAAGAGGCGCTCTTGAGCGAATACCAGCACCTGCTTTCCGAAAAGGCCCCCGATGTCGCAAAGCGTGGTTTTCGCGAGTTGCAAACCAAATGGGACCTCATCGGAAATGTCGCAAAAGCTGACGAACGCAAAATCAACGACGGAATTCGTGTGATTGAGCGTTACGTTCGCACTCTCGAAACAGAGCAACTGGAACGCACGAACCCGGCAAAGGTTGCTCTTCGATCAGGTTTCGCCGCTCAGGTAGAGGCTGCCATCGCCGAACTCGAAGCACAGGCTGCCGGTCTCGACGATTCCGACGCGATGGCTCGAATCCAGTCCGAAATTGCGTCGAAGAAAGAGTGGCTCGCCGCGATCGGCTAGCCAGCATTCACGCGATAGACGTCGTACACCGCATCGATCCGCCTCACGGCTGAAAGCACGCGGTCGAGGTGCGTTGTGTCCGACATTTCAAAAACAAACCGCGACGTTGCAAGCCGCTGAGAATCCGTTTGAACCGTAGCGGTAAGGATATTCACATGGTGCTCTGAGAGTACCCGCGTAATGTCAGACAGCAAGCCACCGCGATCGAGCGCTTCGACCTGAATGTGGACTCTGAAAACTGTTGACGATGAACCGGCCCATTCGACCTCAATCATGCGCTCCAATTCACCATCGAAACCCTTGACGTTGGGACAATCATCCCGGTGAACACTCACGCCGTTACCGCGAGTGATGAATCCGACGATGGCGTCGCCCGGAACCGGGGTGCAACACTTTGCCAGCTTGACCAGGATGTCAGCGGCACCGCGCACAAGAACTCCAGAGTCGGTTTCGCGATTCGTGGTTGGCTTTCGAGTTGGAACAACGAAAACGGTTTCCTCGTCGTGTTCGACGTCGTTGACGAACACCATAATCTTTTCGAGAACAGACTGGGTTGACACTTGCCCTTCGCCGAGCGCAGCGTAAAGACTGTCGACGTTTTCGTATTTCAGCGCGGTGGCAACCGAAGCCAGGTTTTGAGCGGACAGGACTCGCGAAAGGGACAGGTTCTTCTTTCGAACAACTTTCGCGAGAGCCTCACGCCCACTCTCGATTGCTTCGTCGCGGCGTTCCTTGGTGAACCAACTACGGATCTTTGAACGAGCGCGCTGGCTGCTCGCGAAATTCAGCCAATCCTGACTGGGACCGGCCTCGGGGTTCTTCGAGGTAAGAACCTCGACGGTGTCGCCCGAACCGAGTTTTGTATCAAGCGGCACGAGGCGACCGTTGACTTTAGCGCCCATTACCCGATGACCGAGTTCGGTGTGCACCGCGTAACCGAAATCGACCGGGGTCGCGCCAGCGGAAAGCCCAATCACCTTGCCCTTCGGTGTGAAAACGTAAACTTCTTTCGCGCCGATTTCATAGCGAAGCGTGTCCAAAAACTCGGAAGGGTCCTCTGTCTCGCCTTCCCAGTCGGTGATGTGTGCCAACCACGCCATGTTCTCGTCGGGCAAAATCTCGTCGCTCGATTTGGTGCCCAAAACCTGGCGCTCTTTGTACTTCCAGTGGGCAGCCACACCGTATTCCGCGCGCTTGTGCATATCCGCGGTCCGGATTTGAATTTCGACGGATTTACCGTCGGGACCGAATACGGTCGTGTGCAACGACTGATAAAGGTTGAACTTGGGTGTCGCGATGTAGTCCTTGAAGCGCCCCGGAATCGGATTCCACCGCGCGTGAACTGCCCCGAGAGCCGCGTAACAGTCGCGGATCGACGACACCAGTATCCGAATGCCGGTGAGATCATAGATTTCTTGAAAATCTCGGGACTGCCGAATCATCTTCTGGTAAATCGAATAGTGCTGCTTCTGTCGCCCCGCCACTTGTGCCTTCACGCGCGCTGTCTTCAGGTCCCCCGAAATCAACTCAATGATTTCCTTGACAAAACGGTCACTTTCGGGCGTTCTCTCTGTGACGAGGGAATCAATCTCGACATAGAGTTTCGGGTGCAGGACGGCAAACGACAGGTCTTCGAGTTCCCACTTGATGGTCTGAATGCCTAGGCGATGAGCGAGGGGCGCGTAGATTTCGAGCGTCTCGCGTGCTTTTCGCTCGGCCGACTCCGAGTCGACGAAGCCCCACGTGCGAGCGTTATGCAACCGGTCGGCAAGTTTGATCAGAATTACTCGGATGTCCTTAGACATCGCGACGACCATCTTGCGCACCGTTTCGGCTTGTGCATCCTCGCCAAGTTTGAGCTTGTCGAGTTTGGTGACGCCGTCTACCAGCAGGCCAATCTCGGGACCGAAGTCCCGCGTGACCGCATCCAGGGTGTACTCGGTGTCCTCGACCGTGTCGTGCAGCAGTGCCGCGGCGATCGTCTTGGCTCCGATGCCCAAATCGACGAGAATTTCTGCGACGGCGAGAGGGTGGGTGATGTAAGGCTCACCCGATTTACGCAGTTGACCTTCGTGCGCGTTCTTCGCTACCTGATACGCGCGTTCGACGATTGCGACGTCCGCTCGCGGGTTTGTCTGCCGAAGCGCCCGAAGGATTCGTTCGAGCGCTCCACCCGTTTCGGACCGAGAGAAAAGCCGTGGGAGAAGCGCGCGACGCTGTGCCGAACCGCTGGTGCTGGTATCCGACATTGCGCCTCCTGACTTCAGTTTAGGCGTGTGACGTTAGCGAACGGCTCCTGAAGCATTTCGGACGATTTCGGTTCGATCCTTGCGCCCTTGCTTGGCGGATTCCGACTCACCCTCGCGAAGCTGTGCGTACAGCGGTGCGGCGATGAACATCGTCGAATAGGCGCCACACAAAATTCCCACGAAAAGGCTGAGCGCGATATCGCGCAGGGTTCCCGCACCCAACAGCATCGACCCAATGAACAGAATCGATGCGACGGGCAGCGCGGCCACAACACTGGTGTTGATTGACCGCACCAACGTCTGGTTCACGGCAAGGTTGACGGACTCGGCGAACGTGCGTTTCGATTCGTCATACGCAATCGACGTGTTTTCACGGATCTTGTCAAACACCACAACGGTGTCGTAAAGCGAATACCCGAGAATCGTCAAAAGTCCGATCACTGCAGCCGGCGTGACTTCGAGGCCGAGGGCTCCATAGATGGCGGCCGTGATGGTGAGGTCGTGGACGACGGCAACCATGGCCGCCACCGACATTTTCCAGGTTCGGAAGTACAGGGCCATGACGATACTGACAAGGACGAGGAAGATTATCAGCGCTCTCAGCGCTTGGCTCGTGATGTCCGAACCCCACGACGCCCCGATGAACGACGACGTCACCTGGTCGACCGGGACCGAATACGCGTCCGCGAGGGAAACACGAAGCGCATCGGTTTCCTCCGCCGTCAATTGTTCGGTCTGGACGCGAACGGACTTCCCACCCACTATCGAGATCTTTGGGGCTGCGGCAGCTCCCACCTCCGAAGTGATTGTCTGCTCCGCTATCGAAGTATCCGTCGATAGCGGGTTGGAAATTTGAAACTCCGAGCCACCACGGAATTCGATTCCGAAGGTGAACCCTCCGCGCAACGTCGTAATCGCCACCGCAACAACGATGAGCGTTGCCGACATCAGGTACCAGAGGACGCGGCGCCCAATGAAATTGAGGCTGGTTTCTCCTGTGTACAAGCGGTTTCCGAACCGGGTGATGGCACTCACTGGTCGCCTCCGTTTTCCGCAGCCTTGCGCTCGGCGATCGACTGACGCTTCTGTGACTCTTTCGACACTCGCGAGCGCTTACCGGCAGATACGGATTTGTCAACACGGAATTCCCCGCGTCCTCGGTAGACCGCACCGAGTGCGCTGCCGTCCAGACCGCTCCAGGCGTGCCCCGAGGTGAAGAAGCGCGTGCGAGCAAGCAGTTGCAATAGAGGGTGAGTGAACAAGATCACGATGAGAAGATCGACAACCGTCGTCACGCCGAGTGTGAAGGCGAAACCACGCACGTTTCCTACCGCGAGGGCGAACAGAACGACCGCCGCCAAGAGATTGACGACGCCCGAGACGATGATTGTCCGAGACGCGCGCTTCCAGCCTGTTTCGACGGCGGCAATGACCGAACGGCCTTCACGCAACTCGTCTCGAACGCGTTCGAAATAGACGATGAAGGAGTCGGCCGTGATACCGATCGCGACAATGAGACCTGCGACGCCCGCGAGGGAAAGCCGGTACCCGTTGGCCTGTGACAAGTACGTAATCACGACGTACGTCAGAGCCGCTGCGATTCCGAGCGAGCTGATTGTCACGATAGACAATGCGCGGTACTGGAAAATTGCATAAATCACGACGAGAAGAAGTCCGATCGCACCGGCAAGCAGACCGCTCTCCAATTGCGCAATACCCAGCGTCGGGGTGACCGTGTCGCTCGACTGCACCTCAAACCCGATGGGCAATGCTCCGAATTTTAATTGATCCGCCAGAGCTTTCGATGAGATCTCGGTAAACGAGCCAGAGATTACGGGCTTTCCGTCGGGAATCGCCGCGAGGGTACGCGGTGCCGAGATGACCTTGCCGTCGAGCACGATAGCGAATTGGTTCTGAGCCCCCTGAAGGCTCGTTAACCTAGACGTCACATCGGCGAATGCGAGGGTCCCCGCGGCATTGAACGTCAGGTAAACACCCCACTCGTTTGTCTGCACACCGTTGGCTCCAGGGATGTAGTTCGCCGAGGCGTCCGACACCATCGCTCCGGAGACCTCGACCGGCCCGAGAATGTATTTGTAGGACTGGTCGTCCGCACACACCGTGAGTGGTTGCGTCGGGTCGGCAGTGTTCGCGCCGGACGCATCCAATACGTCGCAGGGGGTCGTCAAATAGGCCTGATAGATCTCGGGTGTCACCCAGTTCAGGTCACTGAAGTTGATGGGCTTATCGGCGGGTTCCGCCCAGGAAACAGGGGTTCCCGGAGTCCCGAGAGCACTAATGTCCGCCGTGGGGTCTTTTGCCAACGCCTCCGCAACGTTTGTGGCGACCTGACTCACGACGTCGGAAACATCGGTAATCAGAACGGGACGGAATTCGAGTTTTGCGGATGAGCGAATTCGATCCAACGTCGCCTGGTCGGGAGTCCCGGGGATCGAGACGACAATGTTGGTACCCCCCTGAGTCGTCACCTCGGCTTCACTGACACCCGTCGCGTCCACCCGCTGACGGATGATACCTACGGCTTGGACAAGTTCTTCCTCTGTCACTGTCGTGCCGACCGCGATTTGCGGGTTCAGGATGATTTGCGTTCCGCCCTCGAGGTCCAACGCGAGCTTCGGAGTCCACCCGGCCTTGTCGAAAATCACACCCGACCCAATCATCGCGCCGAATGCTGCAAAAATGACAGCAAGCCAGACGAGCGCACGACGCGCTCGGGAAGAAGTACTCGTTGTTGCCACGGTCTACCGGTGAATTACTTGGTCGCGGACTTCGTCGCCGCGGGCTTCTTGGCAGCAGGCTTTGCCGTAGCATTTTTAACAGCGACAACAGGGGCCGCCTTCTCGACAACAGTCGTCACGGCCTGTCGATGAATGCGAATTTTGGTTCCCGGAGTAGTCTCCAAAAGAATCTCGTTGTCTTCAACGTCAATCGAAAGAATCGTCCCGAAAATACCGGACGTCGTCATGACATTCGCGCCCTTGACAACCTTGGCCATGAGAGCTTCACGATCCGCTTTTTGCTTGCGAGAATTGCGAATCATGAACACAACCATGAGCGCCAAAACGGCGACCATCATTAGGTTAAACGGATCCATGGGCAGTGACCGTCCTTTCGAGAGTCTGGGAACACAACGTTCCCATCATAGACCGCTCGGTCGCTCCTTTCCGAGCAATGTCCACGCCGCGGGGGTGGCGACTCGCCCACGTGGAGTTCGGGCGATAAGTCCAACCCGAACCAGGTACGGCTCGACGACCGATTCGAGAGTGTCGCGTTCTTCGCCTACGGCCGAGGCGAGAGTCGTGATTCCCGCGGGCCCACCGCGAAACGAGTCAATCAAGGTGGTCAATACCGCCCGATCAAGTCGATCCAAACCATGGTCGTCAATGTCAAAAACGGTCAGCGCCGCGTTCACCGCATCACGCGAACCCGCTGAATCGTGAACCACGAGGTAGTCACGCACCCGACGGAGCAGCCGATTCGCGATTCTGGGAGTACCGCGGGAACGTCGCGCGAGTTCGTTGACCGCGCTGGCGTCGAGTTCAATGCCCAACAATCTCGCACTTCGACGAATCACGAATTCGATTTCGCCAACCTCGTAGTACTCGAGGTGGGCCGTGTATCCGAACCGATCGCGAAGTGGCGCCGGCAGAAGCCCAGAACGAGTCGTAGCTCCCACCAGCGTGAAAGGCGCGATCTGTAGCGGGACAGTCGTTGCCCCTGGCCCCTTACCCACCATGATGTCGATTCGAAAATCCTCCATCGCGATGTACAACATTTCTTCGACTCCGCGGGGCAGACGGTGAATTTCATCAATGAAAAGGGTCTCTCCCTCGACTAACGATGACAACACTGCTGCTAAATCGCCCGTGTGCGTAATCGTTGGTCCGCTGGACATGCGCAGTGGCGAGCCCGACTCATGCGCAACGATCATGGCCAGCGTCGTCTTACCTAATCCCGGAGGACCCGCCAACAAAACGTGGTCAGGAGTTCGGCTCTCCATCTTTGCCGCCGACAACATGACCGACAATTGCACACGGACCTTTTCTTGACGGATGAATTCGCTCAGTGACCCGGGCCTCAGTGCTCCTTCGAAGACAGAGTCTTGTTCGAGCTCGGTCACGAATTTCCGCCGAGTGACGCGAGTGCAATCTTCAGGCGCTCCGCGAGACTCGCTGTCGGGGCATCGCGGACGACGCCACGAGCTACTTCGCGGGCGGCAGCCTGCGCCCAGCCCAAACCGGTCAACGCCTCGGCTAGCTCGGTGGACTCTGAGTTGGAGGCCTGTGGCATTTTCCCCGTGAGGGAGACGATGATGAGCGAGGCGGTCTTCTGTCCGATTCCCGGGACAACACGGAACCGCGAATCATCACCGGCATCAACCGCCCCGGCGATCTCGAGAGCAGACATTGTCGACAAAATCCCCAGTGCCGTCCGCGGTCCCACTCCGGTAACTCCACGCAAAATGGTGAAGAGTTGCTTGTCCTCGGCGGTGAAGAAGCCAAATAACAACCATTCGTCTTCGCGTGGGATAAGGACGGTGTGAAGAAAAGCGTCCTCGCCGACCCGAAGGGTTGCCGCAACCTCTCGAGGAACGGCAACATGGAGACCGATGCCGTTTGTCTCGATGATGACATCGCCAACGCCGGTCGACGCCACGAGTCCACGCACAGTCGCAAGCATGTTGTTCAGCCTACGAGCGCGACGCCTTCACGGCCGCTCGCCACGCGCGTTGAGCGTCGGTTTCGCCCTCGAGGGCGACGTCTCCCCCGCGCCAGGCGTGACAAATCGCCAACGCCAACGCATCCGCAGCGTCGGCTGGTTTCGGGGGCGCATCGAGTTTCAGAATCGCGGTCACCATTGTCGTTACCTGCTTCTTGTCTGCCCGGCCGTAGCCCGTGACGGCCGCCTTGACCTCGCTCGGTGTATGCAAAGCGACCGCGAGCCCCCTCTCCGCTGCGAGGAGTAGTGCGATTCCCGCGACTTGCGCGGTTCCCATGACAGACCGAACGTTGTGTTGAGCGAAAACACGTTCGATCGCGATGACATCTGGGCGAAAAGTGTCGAGTACCAGGTTGAGCCCATCGCGGATTGTCAAAAGTCTTTGCTCTAACGGTGCGTCGGCGGGGCTGCGAATCACCGAGACATCAACGAACGACACCGTGCGCGCCGACGCCGAGTCGATTACCCCGACGCCACACCGGGTGAGCCCGGGGTCAACGCCGAGGATTCGGGTCACTTACTCGTCCGCGTCGAGTTCGGTTTGCACATCGGCCCGAATCGAGAAATTCGCGAAAACATTCTGCACGTCATCGAGGTCTTCGAGCCCGTCAATCAAGTGAAAAACTTTGCGGGCGGTCACGGCGTCGACATCGACGGTGAGCGACGGCACGAACTCTGCTTCGGATGAGTCGTAGTCGAGACCCGCTTCTTGAAGAGCGACACGGGTTGCGACGAGGTTCGCGGTGTCCGTGATGACCTCGAATCCGCCGCCGTGATCGACCACTTCTTCGGCTCCTGCGTCAAGCACGGCGAGCAGAATGTCGTCCTCGGAGACGCCATCGACCTTCGTGATCGAGATAACGCCCTTGCGCGCAAAATTGTAGGCAACCGAACCAGGATCGGCCATTGTTCCACCGTTGCGGGCCATCGCCGTCCGAACCTCGGCTGCCGCTCGGTTTTTGTTGTCCGTGAGGCATTCAATGAGAAGGGCAACGCCGGATGGTCCGTAACCCTCGTACATGATCGTCATGTACTCGATGGATTCGCCCGAAAGACCAGCGCCGCGTTTGACCGCTCGATCGATATTGTCATTGGGCACACTCGCTTTTTTTGCCTTGTACACCGCATCTGCGAGGGTGGGATTTCCGGCGAAATCGGCACCACCCATCTTGGCGGCGACTTCAATGTTTTTGATCAGCTTGGCAAAGGCCTTTGCGCGCTTACCGTCGATGACGGCCTTTTTGTGCTTGGTTGTCGCCCATTTGGAGTGTCCGGACATTTTTTCCCTAACTATCGTTCGTGACGATGTTACCGCTGTGCGCCGTCGACGACCGCGTCCAACCACCACGCGTGGACACGAGATTCTCCTACGAGTTCGGGGTGAAACGAGATTCCGACACAGTTTTCAGAGCGGACTCCTACGATGTCACCGTTCGGCAGTGACGCAATAACGTCACATCCTCGAACGTCACGGATAATCGGGGCACGGAT